>CABSMD010000003.1 GCA_902478725.1 uncultured Clostridia bacterium | reverse complement strand
GATATTACACGATTATATGCCAGAATGTGAAGTAATCCTTTCAGTAAATGAGGGGAACAAAAAAATTAGAGCAAAGGAGCTTTTACCCTTTTCTTATCATGTGGAGGGGGAGAAGATAGCAAATTAAATTCCGATTTGCGAAAGGGTTTGGGATGTTCCCAATAAGTAATTTTGAGGAAAGGGTATAAACCTTTGTCTTTTCATTTCGGTGTCTGCAAAGCCTTTGTTTGCAAGGCTGTTGCACCTCTATTGCGTAATAACAAGGGGCGCGTAGTAACACCGCCTGATATGTATAGGCATTATCCTATTTGTGGTGCTAAAATGGTGCCCTGCTTTGCAAAATTAACCTATACGGCGATATAAGAAAACACGAGTAGAAACGGGGAACCCATTGGAATGAAAGACTTTTTTCGCTCTTTTATAAACACTTACAAAGACTTATCAGACGATTTTCGTCTATCTAATCAATAAAAAATAGTTTGAAGGGCGGGTTTAACATGGAAGGATTACAGGTTTCAAGGGACGGCACCTATTTTACCCAACAGGGGAAACCGTATTTTTACCTTGCCGATACGGTTTGGTTCGCGTTCTCCTGTATGCACGAGGCGGAATGGGAGGCGTATCTGGACTATCGCAAGGCTCAAAATTTCAACGCGGTGCAGATCAGCATATTGCCGGTATTGCACGACCGAACGGATCAGTCCCTGGTATCCGAGCCGTTTCTGACTGGCGCAGACGGCAGATGGGACACCACAAGGCTCAACAAGCCCTATTTTGAACGCGCAGCGCGGATGGTAAAAACAGCGGTGGAAAAGGGCTTTACCGTCTGCCTGACACTGCTGTGGGGCAACTATGTGCCGGGAAACTGGATGTCGGAGCTTCCGACCAGCATATTGATGCCGGAGGATCAGATCGTGCCCTATGTATCCTATGTAAGCGGGCTGTTTAAACCATATCATCCGCTTTATTTTGTAAGCGGCGACGTCAACCTCGACCATCCCGACACAACGCGCTATTACAAGCTGGCGCTGGATTGCTTAAAGGAGCATGACCCGGAGGCGCTTGCTTCGATGCACATCAGCGGCAATTACAGCAATATCCCCGATATACTCGCGCAGGGGATGGACTTTTACACCTACCAGTCCGGCCACAACATTGCTGACCGCCGCCAGGCGTATGGCTTAGCACGCGATTTTTGCAGCAGAACGATTTCACTGCCAGTGGTAAACGCCGAGCCCTGTTACGAGGGGCACGGCCAGATCACACAGCCGGGCCGGCACAACCGGTATGATCTGCGCTACGCCTTTTGGAACAGCATTTTGGGCGGCGCGAAGGCAGGCTTTGCCTACGGTGTGCACGGCGTCTGGTCATGGCACCGCCGGGATGGAGTGTTCTTAAACGAGAAATGGTCCAAGCTGCCCTATGAGCACGATGAGGCGCTGCGCCTGCCGGGCGCGTGGGACATCGGCTTTGCCAAATGGCTCTACGATACCTATGAATTGTACCGGCTGGATCGGTTCGGGACGGCGGCGGACAATGAAGACGTGCCGTTGGCCGCCTGCGATTCCCTGTTTGCGGCCTATCTGCCGTACTCCACCCACATTCGCCCCGGCTTTTCTCTGGAGGGCTATGAGGTGACAGGATTTTTACTGGAGGACAGGCGGGTATTCCGCCCACGGCTTTGCGCGGATGAGATCGGGATGCCACAGCTTGATGGGGATATCCTGTTGATCGGGCAGAAAAAATAGAGGCGTCACAGCCCCTATGTCAAAGTGAATTGTATCAACAGTCTAAAAGCCACCGTCACCGGTGGCTTTTTATAACGCGCTGCGCGCGTGCAGAATCCATTTGGAACGGTCACGCGGGTCGATGCCCCGGCGTTTCGCAGTTGCGCCAAGCTCCAACGGACAGGGACGGTATTCGTAAAATTCGGAGGAATAGAGTCCACGCCCGCCAGTCAGCGCCGCAAATGCGACCGGATACTCCATCGCTGTAGCTACCGGTACGCAGGCCTCCATCCGAAACCACCCCTTCTGAATCAGCGGTGTGTCGAACTCGCCGCGCATGGCAACCATATCACTGATCACACGGCCCAGGCAATCCTCATCCGCCTCCAGCCGCACCTGATACAATGGCTCCAAAAGTGTTTCGCCGCAAGCCTCCAGCCCACGCATGACCGCCACCGGCGTGGCTACAAAGAAGTCCAGCGGATGGGTATGCACATGATGGTCCTCCCCGCCGGTCAGCTCGACCTGGATATCGGTGACCTCCCACCCATACAGCCCTTGGCACAGAGATTCTTTCACCGAGGTTTCGATGTGGTTTTGGTAACGTTTTAAGATTACATTATCCTTGATCGCGGAACGGTAGACCACTCCGCTTCCCTTCGGAAGCGGAGCCATGGTCAGCTCCACCACCGCCCAGCAGGGCTTCGGCATGGTATAGCGTTCATAGCCGATACCCGGCCCGGATACCGTTTCCTTATAAATCACCGACGGCTTGGAGAAGAGGGGGGTTAGCCCATACCGTTCCCCCAGCAGGCCGCTGAGGATTTCCAGCTGGATACTGCCCATGATCTTGATCTGTAATTCCCGTTCCTCCCTGACCCAAAGGCAGTCCATGGCCGGGTCCTCGTCTGCAAGCTCTTCGACCGCCTGTACCAGCGCGGGCAGGTCGCCTTCCTCCTGCGGCATCACCTGCACCGAAAAGAGGGGCGTGCCGAGGCTGATCTCCCGCCACCCTTTTGGGGGAGTACCGATCCAGTCCCCCGCCCGCGCATTGGACAAGCCATAAAGCGCCGCGATATCCCCACCGCGAAGCTCTCCGGTGTCGGTGCCCTTCCTGCCCTGAAATTTCTTGATTTGGGTAACCTTCTGCCCGGCCTCCTCCGTCCCATGATGCAGAATCACCGTATCACGGTTACGCAGGACGCCGTCAAACAACCGTACATGGGAGACCTTTCCCATCGTTCGGTCGTGTTCCAGCCGGTAGATCATGCCGGACGGTTCGCCCGATTCGGCAAGCGCCGTACCGGGCAGGATGGCCGTGAGCGTGTCCAGCAGGCAATCTACGCCGCATCCCCGCGCCGCCGCGCCCAGCACGACCGGAAACAGGGCACGCCGCAAAACCTGCTCGGTAAGCGCCGTCAGCACCTCTTCCCTTGTCACCTTCCCGCCGCTTAGGTATTTCTCCGCCAAAACGTCGTCGTTTTCCGCCGCAGCAAGCACGAATGCCTCACCGGTCAATGCGCGGCTGACACTGCGGCAATCCCGTTCCCCTTCTCTCTCCAGATCATTTACCTGTACCAAGGCCGCGCCGAATTCCTGGTGCAGCTCCCCAAGCACCGCTGCCGTATCGCTTCCGGGCTGGTCCGCTTTGTTGATAAAGAACAGCACCGGAATCCGCAGGGTATCCAACGCACGCCACAGCAGCCTGGTCTGACCCTGAATTCCGTCCGCCGCCGAGACGACCAGCACCGCCGCGTCCAAAACGGACACCGCGCGCTCCACCTCGCTGGCAAAATCGGTATGACCGGGCGTATCGATCAGGTTGATCCGCTTTCCCCCATACACAAGCTCCGCGGAGGACGCGCGCACCGAAATGCCCCGTTCCCGTTCCACCGCCAGCCAATCGGTCTGGGTATTGCCATCCTCGATCCGTCCGGGTGCGCGGATGCTGCCGCAGGTATATAAAAGCTGTTCGGTCAGGGTTGTCTTGCCCGCGTCCACGTGCGCAACGATTCCAAGATTGATTACCTTTTCCATAGTTCTTCAACGGCCCCCTGCTTTGTGTTATTTCCCGGGAAATATTATTTGGCACATGCCGTTTTGTCCAGACTTTCTTCCGCCTCTGGCTTGGCAATTTTCAAATACTTCCACTTGCCGGACCGGAAACGCAGGTATACGATTGCCGACCGGGTATACTGGTCGAGCAGGATGGATACCCACGCGCCCATCAGCCCCCAATGGAACACATTGACAAACAGCCAGGCAAATATGACCCGAAAAACCCAGACTCCGGCGATCGAGGCGTAAAGCGGGTACATCGTATCCCCCGCCCCGCGCAGGATACCCGCTATGGTCAGCTGCGTGGACTGCCCCGGCTGGGCGAGTGCCATCAGCTTGATGACCTGGCTTGACAGCAACGCGACCGGAATTTCGGTCGTGTATAAGAGAGCAATGGGATAGGAGAAGAGCAGGAACATCACCCCCACAAAGCAGGCGGTGGCCATCGCCATCTGCCGGATGCGTTTTGCATAATGCTCCGCCAGGTCATAATCCCCCGCGCCGATCGACTGTCCCGCCAACGTCGTTCCTGCTACGCCGAACGCCTGGCTGGGCGAGAAGGTGAGTCCACAGATATTGATTCCGATCTGGTGTGCCGCAAAGGCGTAGGTTCCCAGACCTGACACCGTACGCGCAAAGAGGATAAAACCACCCTGCAGCACAAATTGCTCCAGCGCCGAGGGCAGACCGATCCGAAAGACCTTTGCGATATCCTCCCGGTTGAAATGGAGGCAGTTTTTTGGCTTAATGCGCAATACTGTGTGGTGGGTAAAGAAAACGATTGTAAGGGCGGCAAGACAGGCAAGGCCGCGCGCGATGGTAGTGGACAGCGCTGCGCCGGAGACACCCATCTGCGGGAACCCCCATTTGCCGAAGATGAGAACGTAATTTCCAAAGATGTTTAACAGATTACTGCCCAGGTTGTAGGCCAACGGCAGTTTGGTTTCCCCCGCACCGCGCAGAGCCGCAGTGACCGCCATATTGACGGCCTGGAACAACAATCCGAAAGCCACGATTTGAAAATACTCGGTGGCAAGCGGCTTGGTGTCCGGCTGTGCGCCCATGAAGGTGACAACCAAACCGGCGGAGAAGTATCCAATGACAGTGACGACCAGACCAATCAGAAAATTGACCGAAATCAGCTGCCCGGTGACCGAACGGGCATGATCCATCTTCTTAGCGCCGACGCACCAGGATACCAGCGCCGTGCCCCCGACATTGACCGCCGCAAACACCGCCATCAACAGCATAAACGGTTGATTGGTCAATCCCGCCGCAGCGATTGCCACCGGGCTTAACCGCCCGAGCATGACCATGTCGACCATACCGAACAGGGTCGACATGACCAGTTCCAAAAAGGCCGGCCAGGTGATGTCGAAGATTCTTCGAAGCATCGGCCTGTCGGCCTTACATAACCCGAAATTCATACGCAAGACCCTCTTCTGATAAAATAGATGCATTTGACACAGTATATCACACTTTCCGTACTATTTCAATCGTCCTCATCACACGCAAAGCAACAAAAAGCGGCGTTCTGCCTGAAAAATCAGACTAAACGCCGCTTTTGCTATATGAAACAAGAGGGGGAAACCTCTTTGTGGCACAATCATAACGGTCTATTTCTTTTTACTCTATGTCAATCCTTCGTGTGGAAGGTCTTGCCCCGTCCTTCTTGGGCATGTCAAGCTCCAGTATACCTCCCTCGTACTTCGCCTTAATCTCTTCGGCCTTGACATCCGCTATGTTAAAGCTTCTGGTAAACGACCCGTAGCGCCGTTCGCGGTGAACAAAATCCTTCTTGTCATGAGAGCGTTCCTCGCTGTGCTCCGCGCGGATCGTCAGGTAATCACCCTCGATGTCGAGCTTGATATCCTCCTTGGAAAAGCCGGGCAGTTCTGCCTCCAGTATATAACGGTCGCCCTTATCGATCACATCGGTACGCATCTTACGCATGGACTTATCAAAGTCTTCAAAGAAATCCAGGTTCATAAATTGGTTCCAAAGCTTGCGCTCGTTTCGGTCAAATGGTGTTAAATCAAACATACAAAAACCTCCTCGTCTTTCATGGTCTATTGTGTTTTTGTAAGGTGAAACATTGGAATCATCCTCTTTCTTTCCTTTGTTATCTATTATTATACTATCCAGTTATGACAAAAGTATGAATAAATTATTAACTTTTAGCACTCTTTTTTAAAGAGTGCTAAAATCAAAATTGCACGAAAAAACCCCCTGTCCATTCTACAGGGGGTTTTGCTGATCAGGTCTCTTGTGTATCAATACCGGCAACATCCACGCCGTCCACCGGTTTCTCTTTGTTATAGTCGTCCCCAAAGATCGCCTCAAAATCTTCTGAATCCAGCGTTTCCTTCTCCAGCAGCTCCTGTGCGATCCGGTGCAGGGTATCAATATGTGTTTCCAGCAGGTCAAGCGCCTTTTGGTAGCAATCCTCAACGATGTTTTTGATTTCTTCGTCGATCTCGGCGGCGACATGCTCGCTGTAGGTCTTGGAATGGCCAAAATCACGGCCAATGAACACCTCATCCTGGGAGGACTTGTAAGCAATCGGCCCCAGCCGTTCGCTCATGCCGTAGGTGACGATCATCTCACGGGCCAGCGCGGTTGCGTGCTGGATATCGCCGGACGCCCCGGTGCTGATATCCTCAAGCACCAGCTTTTCCGCCGCACGCCCGCCCATCGTCATGACGATGTCCTGCAGCATCTCCTCCTTGGTCCGGTAATCCTTTTCATCGCTGGGCAGGGTCATGGTAAAGCCGCCTGCCCGCCCGCGCGGGATGATTGAAATTTGATGAACCCGATCCACGAGAGGCAACAGATACGCCGTCAGCGCATGGCCGCCCTCGTGATAAGCTGTTAGCTTATTCACCCGTTCCGTACGGACATGGGAACGTTTTTCAGGCCCCATCGTGACCTTGAGCATCGCCTCTTTGAGCTCGGGCATATTGATAACCTTCTTACCGGCCCGGCCCGCAAGCAGCGCGGCCTCGTTCATCAGGTTTTCCAGATCCGCGCCGGTGAAGCCGATCGTCGTTTTGGCCAGCACCGACAGGTCGATGTCGTCTCCTAAAAACTTGCCACGGGAGTGGATCTTTAAAATCTCCTCCCTGCCCTTGACGTCCGGTCTGCCAACCACAACCTGCCGGTCAAACCGGCCGGGACGCAGCAACGCCGGATCGAGGATATCAGGACGGTTGGTCGCCGCAATGATGATGACGCCTTCGTTGACCGAGAAGCCGTCCATCTCCACAAGCAGCTGGTTTAGAGTCTGCTCGCGTTCGTCGTGCCCGCCGCCTAAACCCGCACCACGCTGGCGGCCCACCGCGTCGATTTCATCAATAAATACGATAGAGGGTGAATTTTTCTTTGCCTGCTCGAACAGGTCCCGCACACGGGATGCGCCGACGCCGACAAACATCTCCACAAAGTCAGAACCGCTGATCGAAAAGAACGGGACGCCCGCCTCCCCCGCCACCGCCTTGGCAAGCAGGGTCTTACCGGTTCCCGGAGGGCCGACCAGCAGGATTCCCTTCGGAATCCGCGCGCCGATCTCCAAAAATTTACGCGGGTCTTTTAGAAAATCGACCACCTCTTCGAGCTCTTCCTTTTCCTCATCGGCCCCAGCCACGTCCTTAAAGGTGGTTTTTTTCTTATCGTCTGAGATGACGCGGGCTTTGCTCTTGCCGAACGACATCATCCGCCCGCCGCCTCCGCCGCCCTGCGACTGCTGGAACAACACGAACATCAGGCCGCCGAAGATCAAAATCAGGATCAACGCCGGAATCAGCGAGACCCACCAGCTGCCGTTATCATGCTCGGCCTTTAAGGTCAGCTTTCCCTCGCTGATGCTTTCGTTTATCTGAGCTCCCACATCCTCATACAAAACATAGGAGCTTGGGATTTCAATGGTATATTTGGAATCATCGTTTAATACGATGGTCGCTTCCGTATCGGCCAAAACCATCTGTTTGACCTGCCCGGCTTCTATATAGTTCACCAAATCGGAATACACCTTTTTGTCCTGCGTCGACTGGATCCCGAACATGGTCCAAATCGACCAGATAACGATGAACAGCAGGATATAGAAACCGATCGTCTTAATGTATCTGGACAATGCCTAACCTCCCCTTATCACGAGACTTTTACGTTACTTCTGTCAAAATAATATGATACCACAAGAATTGGATAAAAGCAAACCTTATTTTTCATAAACCGACCGTTTGAGGACGCCCAGGTAAGGGAGGTTACGGAAACGTTCTGCAAAATCCAGCCCGTATCCGACCACAAACTCGTCCGGTATGGTATAGCCTATGTACTTCACATCCACCGCGACCTGCCGCCTGTCCGGCTTGTCAAACAGGGCGCAGATGTCAACGCTTTTGGCGTTTTTGCTCTTTAGATACTGCATGATGTAGGTCAGCGTCTTGCCGCTGTCGACGATATCCTCCGCAATGATGATCTCCTTACCGTCCACCGGCAGGTCTAAATCCTTGGTGATCTGGACACTTCCCGATGAGGCCGCCATCCCATAGCTGGAGACCGCCATGAAGTTGATCCCGCAGGGAATGGTGATCGCGCGCAGCAGGTCGGAGGCAAACACGAACGCGCCCTTTAACACGCAGAGCAGCATCAAGTCCCGTCCCGCATAGTCCTGGCTGATCTTTTCGCCCAGTTCGCGCACCTTATTGCGTATCTCCTCTTCTGTGAATAACACCCGTTCGATATTTTCATGCATGGTTATTGTTCCCCCTTATTCAAATCGAGTACCAGATAATTTTTCGCATCCGGCTGTGGGCGGAAGGTTTCGTCCACGCCAAAGCCGGCCACGGCAGCGACTGCGCCGCCGATCTCGATTACGGGAATCCTCTCCCGCAGCCTTCGGGGGATTTTACTGTCAATCAACAGCTTTTTCACCTTTTTGGTGCAGCCGTGCAGACAGAACTGGTCGCCTATCTTTCGGCTCCTTATAACTATTCCCCGATTTTTGTATTTATAATCAAAAAGATAGCGTAGCGTATCTTTCTGTTTTTTTTCTTTTTCATCGCATTGCCATTCATAAGCCACGGCACGCATCCCGGCCTCCGGCAAAAAAATGGATTCCCCCCATTGCAGCGCATAGGAAAAGGGCTGCTCTGACTGGGTAAAGACGGAAAACCTGTCATATTCATTTTCAACCAAAACCTGCCCGCCCGGCTTCTCCAACCTATCCAATTCCTGCTGTCCGCCAAGCTTCGCCCGCTTGCCGGTCACACCTGCCAAAAGGAGGGCGCGCGCGGTCTCGATTGCTTCAAACGTGATTCCCTCAGCCGAGCCGTTTATTTCCTCATAAGCCCGCTTTAACAGCCGCCTCTGCATCGCCGCAGGGTAATCCGCAAACGCTGCTCTATCAGCCGTCATTGCGCCGAAGGGGGCAGGACAGAACAATCTGTTAAAATTTTTTTGCGTGATCTCCTCTAAAAGCTGATGATCTCCCGACACGATCTCGGCAGTCTGCGTCAGCGACGAAACGATACCCGGATTGTATTCCTGCCGCAAAAAGGGCAATAGCTTGTGCCGGACGCTGTTTCTGGTAAAAACCGTGTCAAGATTGGTCTCATCGGTGCGGTATGGGAGGCCATTTTCCTCACAATAGGCCTCGACCTCTTCCCGCGTGGCGTCAAGCAGGGGGCGTATGATATCCCCCACAACCGGCGCGATTCCGGTAAGTCCGCCCGTGCCGCATCCCCGCAGGAGATGGAGCAGGACGGTTTCCGCACAGTCGTTTTTGGTATGCGCGGTTGCAATCCGTTTATGCGGAAACTGAATATCCTTTAAAAACTGGTAACGCACCCGCCGCCCCGCCAGTTCCAAACTGATTTTTTCCGCCTTTGCCAGTTTGGGGACATCCGCCTGATGGACAAACAGCCGTACCCCCGTCTGCCGGCAAAATTTTTCGACAAACGCGGCGTCGGCGTCGGCAGCCTTGCCTCGTATTCCGTGGTGGATGTGCGCCGCGCACACTCCGCAGTCCAGCTCACCGCGCAGCCTTAGCAGGCAATGCAGCAGACTGATGGAATCCGCCCCGCCGGAGACGGCCACCACCACATTGTCCCCGGGCTGGATCATGCCATGGCGCAGGATGGTTCGGTGTACGGTATTTATCAGGCCTGTCATGCCGTCTGCCTTACGCTCAGCCATCGTAGGTTCTCTCCATATCGCAGAACTTGGTAAACTGGCCGAGCCAGCACATCTTGACCGTTCCGGTGGAGCCGTTACGGTGTTTGGAAAGCAGACATTCCGCGACGTTTTTCTCCTCGCTGTCCGGGTTATAAAAGTCGTCCCGGTAGATAAACATGATAATATCCGCGTCCTGCTCAATCGAGCCGGATTCCCGCAGGTCGGACAGCATCGGCCTATGGTCGGTACGCTGGTCGGGCGCGCGGTTGAGCTGGGAGAGGGCGATGACCGGGATGTCCAGTTCCTTTGCCATGATTTTGAGCGAACGTGAAATATCGCTGACCTCCTGCTGGCGCGACTCGCTGCGCCGCCCCTGCATGAGCTGCAAATAGTCGATCACGACCAGGCCGAGGTTGTGCTTTAGTTTCAGCCGCTTGCATTTGGCGCGGATCTCGTTGATGGAGATACCCGCCGTGTCGTCGATGAAAAACGGCGCGTCGGCCAGAAGCTGGTAGGCGGCGAGCAGCTTTTCCCAGTCGTTCTCGTCCAGCCCGCCAACCGTCATTTTATGGCTGTCCACCAGCGCCTCCGCGCAGAGCAGGCGGTTGACGATCTGCTCCTTTGACATTTCCAGCGAGAAGAACGCCGTCGTAACATGGGAGTGTGCGGCAGCATGCCCGGCAATGTTCAGCGCAAGGCTGGACTTGCCCATCGACGGCCGCGCCGCGATCAGGATCAGGTCGGAATTATGCAGGCCGGCCGTGATCTGGTCAAGATCGACCAAACCGGTCGGCACGCCGGTCACATTGCTCTGGTTTTTAGACAGCTCCTCCAGCCGCTTGATGGTTTCGGGCAGCACCTCCTGAATCGAGCTGAACCCCTCGCTGGACCGCTTTTGCAGGATTTCAAAAATCTTCTGCTCAGCGGCGTCCATAATAACGGGCAGATCCTCCTTCGCCTCGTAACTCATCTGCACGATGTCACTGCCCGCTTTGATCAAACGCCTGAGGTCTGATTTTTCGGAAACGATCTTTAAGTAATAGTTGATGTTTTCGGTGGTCGGCACCCCGGCCGCCAGATCCGCCAGGTAGGATAAGCCTCCAATCGCTTCAAAACTGCCGCGGGTGGTGAGCTGTTCCTTGAGTACCACCACGTCGATCGGCTTGTTCTGATGGAACAGGTCCATCATCGCCGCAAAGACCTCGCGGTTGGCCTCCAGGTAAAAATCCTCTTCCTTCACGGCCCCGATTACGGTACTGATCTGCTGCGGATCAAACAACACCGCGCCCAGCACCGAGCGCTCGGCTTCCTGGCTGTACGGCACCGTTCTGCCTGTTGCATTATCACTCATACCGCAATCCCCTTTCGTTTGATTTTGATTTCGACGGTTGTGGAACGTCCGGCCCCGCGCTATGCACCGCTGGATGTAACAGGATTACTCCGCCGTTACGTTGATCTTGCATTTGGCATGCACCTTTGGATGCAGCTTGATCTCAATTTCATGCAGGCCGGTGGTCTTGACGCCGTCATCGAGCACGACCTTTCGCTTGTCGATTACCATGTGGTGGTCGTATTTGATCGCTTCCACAATATCCTTTGAGGTGATGGAGCCGAACAGCTTACCGTTATCGCCCGCTTTGGCCTTTAGCTGCACCGTGATCTCAGACAGCTTTTTCGCCGTCTCCTCCGCCTGCTCCAAATCCTGCTGGCGGCGGTATTCCTCCGCCTCCTTTTTGCCCTTTAAGGCGTTTAGGTTACTACTGTTGGCTTCTAAAGCAAGCCCGCGCGGAAGCAGGAAGTTGCGGGCATAGCCGTCGCTGACCTCAACATAGTCTCCCTTTTTTCCATGGCCCTTTACGTCTGTCTGTAAGATAACCTTCATGTCCGTCACCTTTCCTTTCTACTTTTGATTGCTTTCCAAATATTGATCGATCGCCTCATACAGGCGTTTTTTGGTTTCCTCTATCGTGATATCGGGGAGCTGTGCTCCCGCTACCGTCATATGCCCGCCGCCGCCTAACGCCTCCATGATGAGCTGGACATTGATGCCACCTAACGACCGTGCGCTGATGTGCACCGTCCCCTTATGGAGGCAGAGCACGAAGGACGCCTCGATATCGGTGATATTCAAAAGCTCATCCGCCGCGTTTGCGACGATCTGGAGGTCGTTGCTGTCGATCTCGCAATGCGCCACGGCAATGGATTTTTTGTAAACCTCGCTCGTCTCTATGATCTTCGCGCGCTGGGCAAAGGTCTTGATATCGGTCTTAAAGAGCTGGCGCACCACGGTGGTGTCCACTCCCTTGCGCCTAAGGTATGCCGCCGCGTCAAAGGTACGCACACCGGTCTTGACCATAAAGTTTTTCGTGTCCAGCGTGATGCCCGCAAACAGGGCCTCCGCCTCGTCCTTGGAGATACGGATGTCGTTGCCGATGTACTGCAAGATCTCGGTAACCATCTCACAGGTGGAGGAGGCATAAGGTTCATGGTACACCAGCACCGGCTTTTGGATGTATTCGGTACTGCGCCGGTGGTGGTCGATCAGCACCACGCGGGGAGCAAATTTAATGATTTCAGGGCACTCCACCATAGTCGGCTTATGGATATCCACAACAACTACCAGCGTTTTGCCGGTCACCGCATCCTTGGCGCGCGCGGGCTCCATGAACGCGTTCTGGTAGTCGGGGTCGTCTGAAAAGCTGTCCAGAATCCGCCGCACCGAAGAGTTGCATTCCCCAACGATGATATGCGCCCGCGTGCCCAGGTGCTTTGCGATGCTGTAGATGCCGATTGCCGCGCCAATACAGTCGGCGTCCGGGTTTTTATGCCCCATGATCATGACCTGCGGGGCATTCTGCACCAGCTCGCACAAAGCCTGGGCGACCACACGTGCCTTGACCTTTGTGCGTTTTTCCATCTCGCGGGAATTCCCGCCGAAGAAAGTATACTCGTCGTTATGCTTGATGACGGTCTGATCGCCGCCGCGCCCCAGCGCAAGCTCTAAGGCGGCGCGGGCGGACACCGCGCTTTTGGCGATCGACTCCTCGTCATACCCGACCCCGATGCTTAAGGTCACCGGAATATTTTTGGAGTTTTTGATCTCCTTGGTATCGTTCAAAATGCTGAATTTGTTCTGCACCAGACAGTCTAAGTGCTCCTTGTTAAACACAAAGAGGAAACGTTCCCGCTCCAGCCGGTAGATCATCCCATCCGACAGCGCCGCCCAGTTGTAGAGCTTGGAATCGATGTCAGACACCAGCTTTCCCCGCTCGGCGTCCGGGATGCCGGAGACGACCTCGGTGTAATTGTCCACCAGGATGATGCCGATGACGACATGCTCCGCCTCGAATCGGGTTTGGATGTGCCGCTGCTCGGTCACGTCGAACAGAACAAAACTATAGGCCTCCTGCTCCTGTTTGGTATCGATCCTTTGATAAATAACCGAATAAATCTTATCGTCCAGCGTAATCTCGGTCACGCCGTTTTCCTTCGTGTGATCGATTTGAGAAAGCTGTGGAAAATAGCGGGCGATCGGGTTGCCGATTAACTGGTCGTTACCCAGCAGGTCACTGACCGCGGCGTTAAACCAGATGATCGAGCCGCTGCGCCCAACTAAGATACAGGGGAGGAAAAAATCCAGCAGCAGGCGCCGCGTCGCGTTGTCCGCCACAAAGTTCGCCTGCTGGATGTATTGCTCAAACGCCTCTTCCCGCTTCTTCATGCCGAGCGCCATAAACACAGTCAAACCGGCAGACAAAACCGTCGCTGCGATTCCAAGCGGCAGGCTGTAATACCACAGCGCCGCCGTAAAAAGAAGCAGGATTAGAATACTGACTCCCAAACCGAATCCATTTTTCCTGTTCATTACATTACCCCTTTTGGTTTTCTGAAATTCCAGAATGCATCCGCCGCGCTGATAAACACCACCAGCTGCGACAGCAGCATCAAAAACGGGAACAGCACAATGAATATCAGGTTTTGTACCGCCCCGACAGTCGGGATTTTGTTAATGTAATATTTGACCAGGGAAAGCCCAAAGATAAACAGCAGCAGCCACAGGATCATAAGGACGTTTGCAAGCAGCCCCTCAAACGAACTGCCGGGGGGAACAAAAAAGCCCGCAAGCATGAAAATAATATAGGAATACGCCAGACCTCGCGGGGGCATCAGCCTGCTGAATGCCGGCAGGTACTGGTAGGAAAGCCCCATGCGGTTTAGAACCGCGCGGGAGATATAGATGGCGATAACTGACATCATACCCCCGTTGCAGATCAGCAGGGAGGGGATGTATAACAAAAAAGTGCTTTTCATCTGCTGGAGCATCTGGGTAACCATACCCTGCTGTTCCGCGTTCGCCGCCGCACCCAGCTGCGCCATCGAGTCGAACACCGCATCTATCGGTTCGCGGATGAAATCGACAATGGAGGTGTTCGCCATCACCGAGCTGATCCACAGTACCAGCACGGTCGCGCCCAGATAGGCGGCTGTACTGCCGATGAAGATCGTCTGGATATTTTTTCTCCCGCGAAACAGAATTCCTGTCAAAAAACCTGGCAGCAGGCAGTATAACAGGCCATACAGCAAAGCGTAAAGCACATTTGATAGCACCGCCGAAAGGATGCAGGCTACCGCCACCGCAAGAATTGCGGGCCGTACCGGCACGCTCACCACCAGCAGCACCACCGCGCACGCGGCAAAATAGGGCGTTACGAGAGAAAGCTGCGGCAGATAAAACCCCAGAAGCAGCAGTACCGTTATCAGCGCAGCAAGCACGGCCGCCCTGGTAAAATCACTTGTTTTCATTGGTAGTCCCCTTTTATAAAGCCACAAAGGCTAGCATGATTACGGTTATTATACCATAAATTTTACTGTTACTGAGCAGCTTTGCTTTCTTTGAATTAAATATTTATACCGGCAGAATTTTTCTTGTTGAAACCAAAGTTGCTTACAGTATTTCATCGTTCTATTGCCTTAAGCAATTCCCTTTTCCACGAATAAAATTTTTATATCGGCAGATACATTTTTGTTGAAAAGTGAATTGCCTACATTATACCATAAATTCTCTTCGATAACAAGAATTTTCACCGCTTTTGGGCCTTTGTTTTCTTCCGCTTAAGCTCAATTTTGTTGTTTTGGACGAGATAAGAATTGATCTCATTGCCCAGCAGCATGGCAAACGAAATCAGGTACAGCCACAACAACAGCACGATTACGCCTCCCAGGGTGCCGTAGATATTGGAGAAATTCCGAAAATTGTCCACGTAAATTTCAAAGCCCACGGTGGAGACGACCCAGAGCACGGCGGAAACCAGCGCACCGCTGATGACCTGGCGCAATGACAGGGCACGGTTGGGCACAAGCCGGTAGAGAAGCGCCATACCTGACACCAGCGCCACAAACATCACCAGCATCCGAAGCTGACTGAGTAGGTAGACCACCTGTTTTGACAGGCTATAAGCAGAGAGGAAGTAGTCACTGAACAGGAAAAAGGCGAGGGACAGGATAATAAAAACCACCAATGACAGCGTGATGATAAAGGAAACAATATAGTTTTTCCAAAACGGACGGGTCCCGTTTGTGTGATAGGCCTTGTTCAGACTGCGGGCGGTTGCGTTGGCCCCCTTAGAGGCGACCCAGAGCGCGGAAATAAAGCTGATCGACAACAGCCCGCCGCTCCGGCTTGAAAACAGCCCCATGTTCTGGGCAATCAACTCATAGGCACTGTCCGGAAATACCTTGGAAAGCTCGGCCAAAAGCTGCTCTGGCCCAATGGGCAAAAAGGAAAGCAGAGATACCAGCGCAATCAAAAAGGGAAAAAAGGAGAGCAGCAGATAATACGCCAGCTGCGCCGCGACGCCGCCGATATCATCATCGAGTAATTTTTTATAAAAGTGGATTACTTCCTGTACCATACCCGTCCCACCTCACCTTATAGATACCTAAAAATTACACCCCACTACTTATAGTGGGGTGTAAAAACAGGGTGCTTTCCCCGTTTACTGCCTGTTCGTACTATTATTGCTGGGTCTTTTTCCATTCATTGAACTGTTTCTCAACCTCAGCCATAACCTTTTCTTTTCCAGCTGTGTTCATCTTTTCCTTATATTCCGGAACGGCAACCTCAGGATCCTCCAAACCATTGGACAAGATCGGAGAATACTCCTTGTTTACAGCCGCCATTTGAGTAATTTCACTTTCGACCGGCGTCGGGTCAAACGCAAAGCCCAGGTAAGGATCGACCGGAGCCGCCTTGTTCTCCTTATCGGTCTCTTCCCACACGTTTTCCGGATATGTGTTTAAGACATAACCCAAGAACTGGTTGCCGACCAGGAATTCGGAGACATAATAAGAATCGGTATTGCGGACAATCACGTTCGGATTCTCCGGATCCTTTTCATAGTCGCGGCCCTCGATGCCATAGAACATCAGGTTGGCCAGGTATTTATCGGTTTGCATCAACTCGATGAGCTTGAGCGCACGAATCGGGTTTTTCGAGGTTGCGCTGACGGCGGTCACCGTACTTTGCACACTGCCGCGGCCGATCATCGGTTCGCCGGTCGCAACGTTGATTACGTCATAATCGTTCGTGATCCGGTGCTTTTCGCTCGCGCCCGGCAGCTGACGGTTGTAACGGCTGAAAATCTTACCCGCCTTAATCAACGAGGTCTCATCCGTCATGGTCGCAACGTCAGCTGGGAAGAAGCCCTTCTCGTACCAGTCGCGCATGACCCTGTATGCCGGCATGGTTTCGTCGATTCTGTCGGTAATGGTTCCGTCTTTCGTAATGGACAGGAAAGTCGAACCGACAGAGGTCATCTTTTCCTGGAACCAGCCGGTTTGACCGGCCCGCAACGTAATCAGGTTCGGCTCATTGTCCTTGACCGTTTGATAAATCGCGGTCATATCGTCTAAGGATTTAATGTCTTCGACAGGAAGATTGTATTTGTCGACAACATCCTTGATGAACCATACGCCGGCCTGGTCATAGAGCACCTGGTTATTGGGCACACCATAAATCTTACCATTGACGCTGACAGCATCCCAAATGTCGTCCGTGTAGAATTTCTGTAAATCCGGCGTCGCCTTGAGCAGTTCATCCAGTTCTAAAAACGCGCCCTTTAAGATGTTGTTTTCATATTTGTTTGCCCATTCCGCCGTCCAAACCAGATCGAATTCTTCGTTGGCGGCCATCGCCATCTGCATCTTCTGGTCATAGTCGCCGGGCTGCACAAATACAAGGTCAAGCTTTGCGTTGATCTTTTCCTTGAGGTATTCGTTGACCTTTGCGATAACCTCATCGGCCCCCTTAGGTTCGGCCATCCTTATGTACCACTTTAAGGAGACCTCTTTGCTCATGTCGTCTTCATAGTACTCTGCGCTTGTGCTGCCGTTGCCCTTGTTGCCGCAGGCCGTGAACGAAAACGCCAATGCAAGGCACAACATGAGTGCGAAAATTCTTTTTACCTTTTGAAACATATCAGTTCCTCCTTCTTCATCTTCGACCTATTATACCCTTTGTCAGTAAGAAAATACATGCCGGACAAAATAGGTACTGTACAGTAGATTATATAACAAAACAACAAATTTAAACAGAGAATTTTTCAAAAAAAACAACTACCTCTGTTTTGCACAAAAAAATTTCATCAATTTTGTGCAACTTTTACAAGAAATAAATCTCCATCGGGAACAGGTACTGTTCCCGATGGAGACCGGTGTCCTTACTTATCTTCAAACGATCAGTTCTGGGAAGCCTTCCATTCATTAAACTGCTTTTCGATTTCATCCATGACCTTTTGCTTACCGGCGGTGTCGAGTTTTTCCATATATTCCGGTACGACAACGTCGGGATCCTGCAAACCATTAGAGACGATCTTCCCATACTCCTTAGAAACAGCAGCCATCTGGGTCACTTCACTTTCGACTGGAGTTGGATCGAACGAGAAGCCGATGAACGGATCGACCGGGGCCGCCTTGTTGGCCTCGTCGGTTTCTTCCCAAACCGTGTCGTAATAGGCCGGCAGAATGTATCCTAGGAACTGGTTGCCGACCAGGAACTCAGAAACGTAGTAGGAATCGGAGGAACGGGTAATCCGGTTAGGATTCTCCGGATCCTTTTCGTAGTCACGGCCTTCGATGCCGTAGAACATCAGGTTGGCCAGGTACTTGTCGGTCTGCATCAGTTCGACCAGCTTGAGCGCGCGAATCGGATTTTCCGAGGTGGCGCTTACGGCGGTGATCGTGCTCTGTACGCCGCTTCTGGACAGGATCGGCTCGCTGGTCGCGATATTCACTACGTCATAGTCGTAGTTGATCCGGTGCTTCTCACTTACGCCCGGCAGCTGCCTGCTGTAGCGGCTGAAGATTTTTTTCGCCTTAATCAACGATGTCTCGTCGGTCATGGTTGCCACGTCGGAGGGGAAGAATCCCTTTTCATACCAGTCACGCATGATCCGATACATCGGCATGGTTTCATCCAGCCGGTCGGTGACGTTGCCGTCCTTGTCAATTGAAATACCGGTCGTACCAACACCGGTCATTCTTTCCTGAAAGATACCCGGCTGTCCGTCTCGAACCGGGATCATATTCGGCTCATTGTCCTTGACTGCCTGATAAATGGGGGTCAGGTCTTCCATCTTTTTGACATCCTCAATCGGCAGGTTGTACTGTTCCACTACATCCTTGACAAACCACAGGCCCGATTGGTCATAGAGCACCTGGTTGTTCGGCACGCCATAAATCGTACCATTGACGCTGACGGCGTCCCAGATATCATCAGAATAGAATTTCTGCAGGTCAGGGGTAGCTTTGAGCAGATCGTTCAATTCCAAAAACGCACCCCTTAAAATGTTGTTCTGGTAATCGTTTGCCCAGTTGGCTGTCCAGACTAGGTCAAATTTCTCGTTGGCCGCCATCGCCATCTGCATCTTCTGGTCATAGTCGCCAGGCTGCACAAACACAATATCAACCGTGGCATTGATTTTTTCCTTGAGGTACTTGTTCACCTCAGCAACAACCTCTGCGGCGCCCTTAGGCTCGGCAATCCTTATGTACCACTTTAAGGACACCTCTTTGCTCATGTCGTCTTCGTAATACTCCGCGCCCGTTCCGCCGTCACCTTTGTTTCCGCATGCCGCAAATGAAAACGCAAACACTAGGCACAGCAGGAGCGCCAACACTCTTTTTACCTTTTGAATCATGATAGTTCCTCCTTCTTCTTCTTGAATTTGTTTTTTCTCTCCGGCCAAAAGCCCGCCGGTGCGCAACAAATTTTTGTTACACAGCAATTATATAACAAAATTGCATTTTATAACAGGGGATATGAGGCAAAAAACCAAATACCTCTGTTTTTAATAAAACTTTTGACGTGAAATTGTATAACTTTCACAACAGAAGGGTGACGCCAAAGGTGGGGACATAGCAACAGCCCGGTACCTTACCGTACCGGGCTGTTGGACTTTTAAAATTTGTTTTATACGCCTATTTTTGAGCAGCCTTCCACTCGTCATACTGCTTTTGGATCTCATTCATGACCTTTTCCCGGCCAGCCTTTTCCATCTTATCATAATAAGCTGGGGCGGAAACCGCTGGGTCTTCCAGGCCATTGCTGAGGATGGGGTCATATTCCTTGCCGACCGCGGCAATCTGTGAAATTTCACTTTCTACAGGCGTCGGGTCAAACGAGAAGCCAATATTCGGGTCGACCGGTGCTTCCTTGTTGGCCTTGTCGGTCTGTTCCCATACGTCGGCGGGATACGCCGGCAGAATGTATCCCAGGAACTGGTTGCCGACGAGGAATTCGGAGACATAATAGGAATCGCTGTTGCGAATGATCCGGTTCTCATCATTGGGATCCATCTCATAGTCCCTGCCCTCTAAACCATAAAACATTAAATTGCAGGCGTATTTGTCGGTCTGCATCAGCTCGATCAGCTTGAGTGCGCGGATCGGGTTTTCCGAGGTCGCGCTCACCGCGGTCAGCGTACTTTGCACGCCGGTTCTTGACAGGAGCGCGTCCGCCGTTGGGAACATGATCGAATCATAGTCATATTGGATTCTGAACTTTTCAGCGCCGCCCGGCAGCTGCCTGGAATAGCCGCTGAAGATTTTGCCGGCCTTGAGCAGGGAAGTCTCATCGGTCATGGTAGCAACGTCAGCCGGGAAGAATTCACGCTGGTACCAGTCGCGCATGATGTCGTAGGTCGGGCGAATGTCATCCCGGCGGTCGGTCACCTTGCCCGATTTGTCAATAAAAAATGGCGCACTGATCTCGGTGATCGGCTGCAGGAAGTTAGTGCCGTACCCTTTTCTGGCAGGGATTACGTTCGGCTCATTGTCCTTGACGATCTGGAATACCTCTGTCAGATCGTCCAAGCCCTTGATTTCATCCACGTTGATGTTGTATTTGTCACAGATCGATTTGGTAAACCGGAGTCCCTGCTGGTCATACAGCACCTGATTGTTGGGCACGCCGTAAATCTTACCGCCGATGCGGGTCGCGTCCCAAACGCTGTCGGGATAGAAGTCACGCAACGTCGGCACTTGGTCGAGCAGCTCATCCAGCTCTAAATAACCACCCTTGAGAGCATTGTTCTGATAGGGGTTCGCCCAGGACGCAGTCCAGACAAGGTCAAACTTTTCGTTGGCCGCCATCGCCATCTGGATCTTCTGGTCATAATCACCCGGCTGGACAAATACCACGTCCACAGTCGCGTTGATCTTTTCCTTAATGTACTTGTTGAAGGTATCGATAACCTCCTTCGAACCTTTCGGTTCAGCTGCCCTAATGTACCATTTCAGGGAAACCTCTTTGCTCATATCGTCCTCATAGGTCTGTGACTTTGGTGACGTGCCGTTGCACGCGCCAAATGTCACAGCCATCGCCAGACATAAAATGAGCGCAAAGATTCTTTTTACCTTACTAAACATTATACTTCTTCCTCCTTTTTTGATTCTGTTTTGCCATTGCCAGAATATCTCATACAGAATCATCCTGTATAAGCCATTATACAACAAAACAATGCCTTTCAACAGAAGAATTTTTAAAGCCAACAAAATATCTCTGTTTTGCACAAAGATTATATCATGTATTTGTACAATTCTACAATATCCAAAATCCCTGGCCCAATCAACCGTGAGCCGGGGATTTTGAACCTTTATCGTCTATTTTTGTGCCGCACTCCACTCGTTGAACTGCTTCTGAATTTCGTCCATAACCTTTTGCCGGCCCGCTTTTTCCAGCTTGTCATAATACGCTGATGTGGAAACCTCAGGATCCTCCAGGCCGTTGTTTAAGATCGCGTCAAACTCCTTGCCGACCGCGGCAATCTGAGACACCTCGCTTTCCACCGAAGTGGGATCAAACGAAAATCCGATATTCGGATCGACCGGAGCTTCCTTGTTGGCCTTGTCGGTCTGTTCCCAGACATCAAGCGGATAATCCGGCAGGATGTAGCCCAGGAACTGGTTTCCGGTCAAAAACTCCGCGACATAATAGGAATCGCTGTTACGGATGATCCGGTTGTCATCGCTGGGATCCATTTCATAATCCCTGCCTTCCAATCCGTAAAACATCAGGTTACAGGCATATTTATCGGTCTGCATCAGCTCGATCAGCTTGAGTGCACGGATCGGGTTCTCCGAGGTCGCGCTCACGGCGGTCAAGGTGCTTTGTACGCCGGTTCTTGATAGCAGCGGATCAGCCGTCGCTACGTTGATGACTTCATAGTCGTAGCGGATTTTTGCCTTCTCATTCACACCCGGAAGCTGTCTTGTATAGCCGCTGAAAATTCGTCCTGCTTTGGCCAGGGCGAAATCATCCGTCAGTGTGGCGACATCCGCAGGGAAGAAGCCGCGCAGATACCAGTCGCGCATGATGTCGTAGGTCGGCCGCAGCTCTTTGCGCTGATCGGTCACCAGGCCCGAAGCATCAATAAAGAAGGGCGCGCTGACCTCGGTGATCGGCTTTAAAAAGTTGGTGCTGTAGCCCTTTCTGGCAGGGATCACATTCGGTTCGTTGTCCTTTACCGTCTGAAAGATGGGTGTCAGATCCTCCAGACGGGTAAGCCCCTCCACTTTCAGGTTGTATTTGTCGACGTAAGACTTCACAAAATTAAGCCCCTTTTGGTCATACAGAACCTGGTTGTTCGGCACACCATAAATCTTACCGCCAATGCGGGTCGCATCCCAAACGCTGTCAGGATAGAAATCACGCAGCGCCGGCACCGCTTCGAGCAACTCGTCAAGTTCTAAGAAGCCGCCTCTCATGACGTTGTTCTGGTACGGGTTTGCCCAGGAAGAGGTCCATACCAGGTCAAATTTCTCGTTTGCGGCCATCGCCATCTGAAGCTTCTGGTCATAATCGCCCGGCTGCACAAACACGATATCAACCGTGGCGTTCAGCTTTTCTTTGATATACTTGTTAAATGCCTCGATGACCTCGGCGGAACCGGACGGCTCGGCGGTCCTTATGTACCATTTCAATGTAACCTCTTTGCTCATGTCATCTTCATATACCATAGACTTGTCCGCTGTGCCGCCCCCGCATGCAGCAAATGCCACAGCCATGGCCAGGCATAACAAAACCGCAACGGCTTTTTTGATCTTACGGATCATTTTATTCACCCCTTCTAAAAAATTTTTTGCTTTTTTATTATAACGCAAAAATAACGAAAATGACAGTCTTTTTTAAAAATAATGGATTTGTGTTATATGTTACAAAATAAAATGCAACTTTTTAGTTACCTGCACAAAATCTCTTCAGAATGGTTTTTCATAAAACAACAAACAATAGCATCAGCAACTATTTTTCACAGGAGGAGATAAAATGGCACGGATCATAGGTGTGTTTGAACAGGAAGCAGAAGTGGAGGAGGCGGTAGACCGACTGGAAACAGAAGGGTATTCCGCCGATCATATAAAGGTTATTCATCATACGCATGCAGACAACGATTTCTCTTCGACCGTGCGGGATGACGCAACCGGATACCTTGTCGGAATGGGTACCATGTCGGTGCCGGACCTGGGCATCATCGCATCGGCCGGGCCGATCTCGGAAATCATGTCCGGAAACACCGTGTCCGGCTTCAATGGCATCCTGCTCAACAATAAGCTGGATGAGGACATCCACGAGTGGTATCAAAGCGAAATCCAAAACGGGCGGGTCGTTCTGGAGATGAAAGAGACGAAGGAGAACGCCCGCCGGGTAGGAGAACTGCTGGAAAAGTCCGGTGCAAAAGAGGTCAGAATCCAGTAAATAAAGCACGAAAAAGACTGGGCCGATATGTGAACAGCACCATTTTGCGGAGAGTACAAAAAAAGACCTTTATGGTAGTAGTATTAAAATTTAGGCAGCATACTGGCTTCGCTTTTCAAGCGGAGTCAGCTTTGTTTTTAACTGTATTTTTTCATTTTCTATGACTGGGACGATGATGGCAAACAGGATGGGAAAAGCAACCATGTGGGCATCGTCGAACGTGTGGAAGACGGCAGAGTCTATACCGCTAAATTGGAAATACAACTAAAAAAAATTGGCAAAGCTGAGTTTAACTTCACAGTATTTGTTGGGGCTCATCAATGATATTTTAGATATGAGCCGAATGGATAACGGTATGCTTTCAATTGCAGATGAAGACTTTCCTTACGGCAGCTGCTTGATGAATTTTGCAGCATGATGCAAACACAGGCACAGGCCCGAGAAATAGCTCTTTGCTGTGAAACAAATTTCAAGCATTCTGATTTGAAAGGTGATGCGGTCCGATTAAAGCAAGTTTTGATGGATTTGGTTTCCAACGCCATTAAATTTACACCACCGGGAGGAACGGTACATCTGACCGTGGAGGAAACGACAGCCTCTGACCAGCAGGTCAACTATTTCTTTAAGGTTTCTGATACCGGCATAGGAATCAAAGCAGAGGATTTAGAGCGTATTTTTGAATCCTTCGAACAAGTCAGGACCAATTAAATGCGCAGCCAGGGAACTGGGCTGGGCTTACCTATCAGCCGGAACATTGTTCAACTCATGGGCAGCACTTTGGAAAAGATATGGCAAAAGAAGCTGGAATGGATGATTTCCTTTCTAAGCCATTGGATATAGATTTGCTTTATACTGTGCTTCAAAAGTAGCTATCAAATAAAAATGAAAAAAGAGAAACGCCGGAAGCATCCGCTTCCGGCGTTTCTATGTATATTCCTATCCGTTTACAATCTCCCCACCGTTTGGGTGGAGCACCTGCCCACTCATGTAGCTGGCGTCGTCCGAGGCGAGAAACACATAGCACGACGCCACCTCAAACGGCTGTCCCGCACGGTTCATCGGCACCTTGGAGATGTCTGTCCCAAACGTTTCCACCTGCCACGCCCGGTAGCTTGACGGGATTAACGGCGTCCAGATCGGCCCCGGTGCAACGGCGTTGACCCGTATCCCTTTCTTCTCCAAATTCAGCGACAGGGAACGGGTAAAGCCCACTACCGCGCCTTTTGTGGCGCTGTAATCCAAAAGCTCTTCGCTTCCCTTATAGGTCGTGATCGAGGCGGTGTTGATGATACTGCTCCCGCATTTTAGATGAGGCAGCGCCGCTTTGACCATATAGAAATAGGAAAAGATATTGGTGCGGAAGGTCAGGTCAAGCTGCTCTTCGGTGATGTCTAAAATGCTCTTTTGCAAAAACTGCACGGCGTGGTTGTTCACCAGGCAATCCAACCTGCCAAAGCAATCAACCGTCCTGTCCACTACCGCCCGCGCCGTTTCCTCACACTTTAGGTCGCCGGGCAGCAACAGACATTTGCGCCCAAACCGTTCCACGGTTTGGCGGGTCTCCTCCGCGTCCTCATGCTCGTTGTAGTAGGCAATTGCTACATCCGCGCCCTCCCGCGCGAACGCATAGGCCACCGCACGTCCAATACCACTGTCGCCCCCCGTAACCAAAGCAACCTTGTCCGCCAGCCGCCCGCTTCCCTGTACATGGGGATTGATCGAAATCGGCGCAGGCTCCATCAGGTATTCCCGCCCTGGCTGGCAGTCCTGCTGCTGGGGCGGAAAGGCGACATCCACCTCCTCGCATTTAATATCCTTTCGTATCGGTTCATAAACTGGATACATACAAAAAGCCCCCTTTGCGCTTTTATAATATGTCAAAGGGGGCAGATTGGTGCGTGTCTGGACCGCCTAATCAATCCCCGCCGCCCCTGTGAGGGGGCGTAGTCCGGACAGGCTGTCGAACAGGAATATCCGCAGCGCATCCCCAACCTGTCCGGCGTCGATATCCGCCAGCGTTACATATCTACCGGCGCGCGCCGGTAGATAGACCGTTTCGGTATGGGAAACCGCCACCATTGCCAAGCCCCTGTAACAGCCCGCCGTCAGAACTGCTGTGCGTCCGGACATGCCTTCGTTATACAAATAGTACCCCGCCTGTGCCCGCCGCCTCCCCGCACTATCCGGCGGGGCAACAGCAACTGTCCGGCGTAGTACGCGCAGGCCGTCGCTGGCGGAATAGTCTCTTTGCAGGTCGGCGTTGTCCAGCCAAACCGAAAACCGGCTGCCCGCCCGCTTCTCGACTGAGGTATGCAAGCGCAGGCGCGTTGAATGAAAATGGAACGCTCTGGAGGATATATCCGAAAGCAATGCCTTTCTGACCCCGTCGCGGTAAACCTCGATCCGGTCACGGGGCAGATCGACTACCGCGCGGATGGTAACGGGTACGTCGTAGGGAAAATCTTCCGCAACGGCGGACATATTTCCTGGGAAGTAATGGATCCTTCCGTTGGATACGCTGGCGACCGTCAGTCCGCCTGCCGCCCAGTCAGGGTTGTCGTCCCGCAGGCTAAAGCTGAACGATCCCGCGCTTTCCTCCGCATGGACGGTCAGATCGATGGAAAGCTGCGTCCTCTCGCTCATGTCCTGATAGGGTGATTGGAGGTAGGCGTCAACAGGCTGGTCGGCAGATTGCCCGACGGAGAAGGACACCCCCGTCTTGACCGCTTTGCTCCCATTCTTATCTTCAACCACAATCCTGCCGCCGGACGCGCTGTTTTCTACGATCTCCCATTTGTCACTGGACGCCATCCCACCATATTCGTATCCCTCAAAGCCGTCGTAATATGGGTATGGGTCGGTTTCGACCTCGCCCGCGATCACTTGCACTGGAGGCGATACCGTCCGGCTGCCTCCCACGCCGTCCACAGCGTAGGGGATTACCTCAAAACGGATATATTTTCCTTCCAGCGAAGCGTCCAGAAACAAAGTGCTGTCGGCCGCGCCGGGAATGCTGGTGTAATTCCCAGCCGCCGCGTCCGCACACAGCCAGCGAAAGCGGGAATTTCCCTCTTGTTGGCGGTCGAGCGTGTCAAACAGGTACTCCCCGCGCACCGTCCCTCCGGTTATGATATCGCCTGTGATTCGCACCTCCCGCGCCTCCGGCACGGCGGTCGTTTCCTGTGCCAGCCCGAAGTCGTCGACATACACATACCCGCCCTGTTCCCCTTCCTTGACAAGGTATACTGTCGCAGTAGTGGAGGTTGGACCGGTGGTAAAGGTCACGTTTTTACCGGCGTCCCATGTGCGGCTGGAGATGGTTTCTGAAACCTCCGCACCGCCGAACCCCCTCACACCGAACCGGACGGCCTCCCCCGCCCGCGGCACCTTGGCATTCACATGAAAGGTATAGGTGGTGTTCGGCAGCAGATGGTCAATGGTCTGGCAAATCCCGCTGCCCTCCTTTTGAATCTCACAGCCCCAGTCGCCGGTGCGGGCCCTGGCGTCGGTATTGGCCCACGCGCCGTCGTTGATTGCGCGCACACCGCCCCCGACGACCTCCCAAAAACGAAGGCTGCCATATTCAAAGCAGGGGTTTTGGATGCGGTTCATATACTGGATATTGGGATACTCATAAGAAACATCCTGCGGCGGGGTTTCAAAATCATGTCCAGCCGTCCAGACCGGCCAGCCGGCTTCGAATGCACCCGCGTCCGGTGCGCCTCCGGTAAAGCGGTCGCTCACGCCGCCGATGGCCTGTGCACTGTCGATAGCAGGCGAGCCGCTTTTGAGACGGAAATCAAGGGTATCCGGCGACAAAAAACAGGGATCCGCGCCGCGCTCAATGTTATTTTGGCGGTCAAACGCGGTAATCTCCGGTATGCTAAAGGACATCCCCTCATGGATGTTGTTATAAAACCGCGTCCCGTAAAAATAGTTCGCCGCACGGCCTGTGGTGGTCGGGAATTCCCGCCCCAGCCTTCCGCGCGAGAGCGTGTTGTGGAACAACAGGCAATATCCCGACGGGCCGTTGTCTAGGATCGGGAACTCGCCCGCATCATAAACCAGGTTGTGATGGACAATCATGTTGTGGGTCTGGGCGTCTAAATAAATCCCCATGCCGAGCGACTTGGAGTGCGCGCCGTGCACCCTGTTATAGCGGAACACCGAGTTTCCCATGTCGCCCCGCACGATGTAGATCATCCCCACATCGGATGTGCGTAATCCCGCGTCGGAAATGTCATTGTACTGAATCAGCGCGCCCTTTGTTTTGCAGAGGTAAACCACATCCCGTCCGGAACGGCGCATCGTATTGTGGCTGACCAGCATCCGTTCGCCCTGCACGCTGACCATGCCGTCAAAAGAGCAGGCATAGTTGCCGTCGTGCAGGTAGGAATTGACGATACGGTTGTCAGTGCCGTTGGTCTGCACAATCGAATGGGAAGCGTACTGCATCTCACAGCTGTCAATCTCGTTGAAGCTCCCTTGTAAAACCACCCCCGGCACACTTTTCTGATACGAATGGGAGATGTAGCTGCACTTGAGATTGCGGAGCCGGTTGTAGGTGGAGGCGCTGTTGGTGTCGATTCGCCCGGCAAAGGTCTCGATACCGCAAATGTCGATGTAAGACACACCCTTTAAGTCAACCGTAAGCTCCCGCCGCTTCGCCTCGACACACATTCCTGAAGGGGTTCCGCCACCCGGCGCCCATAGATAGAGCAGGCGGCTTTTGCTATCATACCACCACTCGCCCTCGGTATCCAACTCGCTTTTGAGTCCTGTCAGCATGAATTCGGTCTTATTCCCCCGCCCGTCGTCACCGGGGTCGTAGTTTACGTTGGCGTCCGCGGCGCGGGGCTTGATAGTCAGAGTCTTGGAGGCCGTGTCGAAAGACAGCACCTCACTCGGCCAGGCGATCCATTGCTTGCCGCCGACGATACTCGCCTTCGCGCCCTTCCAGTAGTCATCCCCGCCCGGCAGGGCGTTGGCCTTCATGGTGGTATGCGTGCCGGAATCGATGGTGGCCAGGGTCGGCTCGAGCAGGCTGCCCTTGTTGTTGGGCCAGCGTGCCTCGGTCATCATCTCCCCATTAACAAAGACCTGATTCTGGTCGGACAGGTCCCACTCCATTGCCGCCCGGTAGATATTCTCCGTGTCCCGCGCCCAGCCGGAAAGCTCCTCCGCGCCGCTGATGACCACCCGTTCCCCATTGTAGGCAGCGTAGGTAATCCGCTGATCCGCCGTGCCGGAACGGACGGGTTTTAGGGTTTCACGGTATACGCCCCCGCGGATGTAACAGGTATCCCCTGCCTGGAGGCTCTGGGAGGCCCGCCCAATGGTAAGGAACGGTTTTTCAATCGTGCCGGGGTTTTGGTCACTGCCGGACGCCGCGACATAATACACATTGCCCGAACCTGCCGCCATATGCAGGATGTCCGCCTACGTGCGGGGAACAGGCATTGTCAGGCATAGGGCCAGCAAGAGCATTGCAATCATCGTCCATCTTTTCACAATCAACCACCTCTGTATAGAATCGAAATAAGCCCGGAGGAACCTCCGGGCTTATTTGACAGCCTTATTTTAACTTATTTCACAGTAAAGGTCTTCGGTGTACCATAAACCGTGGTTTGGTTGCCCTGGCCGTCCTCCACCACCGCGTAGGGGGTCAGAGTGTAAGTCTTACCCTTTTCCAGCCCTGCGCCAAACACCCGGACACCGAATTTGCCGTCAGAGGTGATATTGGTTGAGGCAACCGGAAGGGGAATCTTCTTGTTCTGATCATCCCGGATCTCCACGCCGGTGGAGACCACCGTCCAGTCATAGCCAACGTCCAGGCTGGTGAACATTACCGCGCTGTACTGCGGCGTGCTGCCTGTCACCGGCGGAGTGTAGTCCGTCTGCTCCTGCGGGTCGCTGCTCGGCCCAAAGGAGGGCTGCTGCGCCTCTCTTTGCTTGAAGGTGATCTCTACGGCAATATCCTTCTTCACATTCTCCAGTGTGACGGTATTGTTTACAGCTGTTACAACCGAGCCGTCCACCGTAACGGTGTCCACCACATATCCACTGTTTGGCACAATGGTGATGGTCTGGTCAGAGCCGCTTGACACGGCAACCGCTGTACCGCTGGTAACATCGTTGTCACCGAGCTTCACCGAACCATTGCCGTTAAAGGTAATGGTGACGTTATAGGTAGCCCTTTCCCCTATCGCAAGCACCCGGGAAAGATCCTCCTCGCCCTCCTCGGTGGAGACCGGAGTTACGCCGGCACAGATATATTTACCCTCAAACTCCGGCGCAACCGTATAGGTCTCCTCCACTGCTCCTTCGATATTGCTCCAGACTGTACCGTCATCGGATGCCTTCCACTGGTATTTTACCTGGGTAATCGCGTCACCGTTTTTGTCCCACGCGTCAGCCTGGGCGGTCAGCGTCTGCCCGACCGCCGGCGTACCGGCGATATCCAGCGACCGCAGTCCCGGCTTTACGGGCTGCTGAACAAAGTTAAAGATGGACATGTCGTCGTAATAGGACGAAGCGTCGCCGTCAGCCGGATAATAGGAACGTCCACCGATCAGCTCCAGCACGTTGGGTACATAATAGTCTGTATAGACCTCGATGCCGTCGAGGAATACTTTGATATAGCCGTTTGCCGTCCCCGCGTTTTCCCAGGCCGGGCCGCCCTGGACGACCGCCGTCACCTGATGCCAGCCCCTTGTGCGCGGGATCAGCGGCTTCTGCACAGGTTCGCCGCCCGCCGGGGTGATCATTCCGCCGTCAAGCGCGGTGGCGTTGCCGACCACATGCGTGCCGATATAGCCCTTGCCCTTATTCTCCCCGCTCGTCCACTGGACGCCGCCCGGACCGACATTTGCTCTGCCGCTCTGCGGATTTTTATAGGTATAGTAATCGGAGGCATCGTCTAAAATGCCGATGTCGGAGGATATCGTCAACGGATAGGATATCCCATCTGAACCCTTGCGGTTGCCATCTTTATCCACGTCGGTAGACTGGAGATAGATGCCCGCTTTTGCATTGGTCTTCTCCCCGCTGTCATAGAACCAGGCGCTGGCGGTATACTGCGGTATAGTTCCGCCGGGCTTGTGCGTAAACAGCCCCCATTTCTCCAACGTCGCGGTGGTTGGCACCTGGCGGTAGGCCATTGCCTTCTCACCGGTGCGAACCGGGCTGTCCACCAGCGTCAGATGGGTATTTTTAAGCGGATCACCGATATTATACGTCTCATAGCCCTGAGCCGTATGTGCCTTTTCCGGATCGTATACCGTAATCATGATACGGGTGGACGCAGTCGTACCGTCCGGATTCGAGATGGTAGCGGTCACGGTCGCATACCCGTCACTGCGGAAGGTAAGCCCGCCGTCCGGATCCACTGTGACAACCGAACGGTCGTCGGACAGGTAAGAAATCCGGTCGCTGCCGGTCAGCTCATACGTGCCGGTGGAGGAGGTGCCGTACACCGTCATCTGCGCGCCGGAGGCATTGAGTGCATAGTTGTCCGTGGTTTTGCTCAGATCAAGCTTGGTAAAGGTTAAGCCGGTGACATCGGTCGGCTTCGGGATAACCGGGCCGAACGCCGCAGAATAGGCCCATTCCCCCTCTACCGGCTCGGTTTTGGAGAACACTTTTACAGCCGCGCGGATATATTTGTCGTTGTTTTCTGCCCGAAGGGTGTAATTTTTGGCATTCGCGCCGGAAATATCGCTCCATCCGCTGGTGCCGGTTGTGGAAGCCTGCCATTTCCACTGCGTGCCCGCGGTATCCTCCTCGTCGCCGTTTTCATCGTAGTAATGATAGGAGGCAGTCAAAACCTGATCCTCTACCGCCTCGCCGGATACCTTGACATTGCGCGCCTCAGGCGGGATAGCATTGGTTGTTTTTACATTATACATACGCATGTCGTCAATCCACAGCTCCTGATTGGTCACATTCTCCGTGCCCGCATACAGTACCCGGTCGAAACGGATACCCCCAATGCCGCAGTTCCAGTTCTCCGCCGTGCGCCGGCCGACCACCTTACCGTCGATGTAAACCACATAGGTATCGTCCTGGGAATAGTCGATCACCAGCTGGTGCCAGCCCTTGCTCCGGGGTGCGTTCGACAGGTTGGTAAACAGGGGGTAGCCCGCCGCCGCTTCGGCCGAGCCATAGTTATTGTTGAAATTATAGGTGGTCGAGCCATAGGTCACCGAGGCGCGGAAGGCGTCAAGCACCTTATCCTTGCCATCCATCACCACGGTCGTGACCGACGGGTTGGACAAGCCGGTGAGCCAGATCTGGTTTTGCACCTTCTCCAGGCCGGTGTCATAGAACCAGCACTCGATCACGCCGCGCTCCGCAACGCCGGAGGAGCCTGCGCTTGGCACGCCATACATAATATAATTCAGCTTATTCTTAGAATTATTGGGGTCGGCCGCCGAATTGGTCCGGTCAATGTTTTTCAGATACAGCGCCATGCCAGTGCCCGTACGGGTATTCTCCGACTGCCATTCGTAGGTATTGGCATAGGTGAGCTTACCATCGTGCGCCGAAGAAAGGGTGCCGACCGTACCCGGGGTATCAAAATTGTTCTCACGGATTTTGCTCTGGTAGACCGAAATCAGAATGCTGGCCTCTGCCGAGCCGCACACGGCGGTGATAACGGCGGTTCCCTGGTTGACCGGGGTAACCGTACCGTCCACCGAGACGGTGGCCACCTTTGCATTGCTGCTGGTGAAGGCCACGCCGGAATTCAAATCTACAACAGTCCCATCCTGTTTTTGTCCCTTGACCACGATCTTGCCGGTTTCGGCCGTGCCGTCCGCACGACGCAGGTAATCGGTCTTACTGCCGCTTAAGTCCAGCGAAGCGAAATCATCGATCTCCACGCTCGGCCTGGTATCGTCCACGAAGAAGTAGCCGAACGAGAACAGGTTTTGCGTATAACCACTCTTGTTGGTCGGTTCATTGGTTGTAATTTTAATGGTATGCTCCCCGAAAGCCAGGTCGTTGCGCAGCAGGGTGCTCACGCCCATCTGAGACGGGTTGCGCGGTTGTTCGCTGGAGGTATCGCCATGATGATAGTAGTTATTGATGGTGCCGGTCTTGGCATTGGGCGTACCCTCGTCGATCACGTAGCTGGCGGAGGCACCGTCGTCACCACGCACCGCGTACAGGCCGATTGACCGCCCCGTAAAGGTATAGGTCACGGTTGCACCCGCTTCGGTGGTCTCATGCACGCCGTCTTGAAACCGGCTTGCCAGGCGGGAATTGTTGGTCGTCCAACTGCCGGTATAGGAAGCATTGGTATCCTTGTGGGAAACCGCGCGCGGCGCGCCGTATTCATAGCCCGAGATCGGAAGCTCCCGCGTGGTCAGCTTTTTGAAGTACTGGCCAAAATCCTTGTCAAACTGCTCCATGATGTAATCGGTATACAGCGTGTAACCCTTATCGTTCGGATGCGTTCCATCGCCGGAATGCCACTGGTTTTTGTTTTTATCGCCATTTGTGGCACTGTCATTCCAGATAATGGTGCCCGCATTTACCAAGTTCCTGATGTAATCGTTTAAATTGACGCTGGCAATGCCATAATAATCCGCAATCTTTTGATGGTAGGCAATCGTTTTGTCAACCGCCGCAAAATCGGTTTTTGCAGTGTACAAAAAGATTACCACAGGCTGCTTGGGCAGCCGGCTCAGCTGACGGACGATACCCTCCATGTTCTGTTTTACGGTTTTTTCATCCCGGCCGGTGTCGTTGACGGCAAACTCCACAAACACCACGTCCGGGTTTTTGCTGGAGACGTCCTTCTCCATTCGGAACAACCCCAGGTCGGACGGGGTGCCGCCGACGCCGGCATTGACCTCGATCACATTTTTGTTGGGGTATTTTGTTTTAAAATAGCGGTTGGTCAGCTGCGTTGCATACCGGTTTGTATACACCGACGCCCCCGCCCCCTCCGTGATCGATCCGCCTAAATAGGCAATCACCAAATTGCCGGACTCGTTATTGAGGTTGTCAAGGCCATAGGTCTGCTCCGCCGCGAAAACAACCGGCGAAAGCATGGTCAACAGCAGCATGACGGCCAGCATAAAACAGATTTTTCTCATAGTAACCCTCCTGTATATTGTATTTTATAAATCCATCCACAAACCTGCACAGGGTAACAATACATTTCATTTCCGTTATAAGGCGGAAGGCCGCAGGAAATCCCGGCGGCCTTCCAAGGATGATGGAATTTGTCAGATCAAATCAAGCAGGCGTTTGAGGATAGAAGCCGCTTGTGCCCGTGTCGCCGTATCCTGCGGCGCGATGGCCGACGGGGTCACACCCTGGATCAGTCCCAGCGCCGAGGCGATCTCCATCGACTCATACGCCCAGGAAGATACCGTGTCCGTATCGCCGTATTTCTCCAGCGCACCTGCCGTATCCGGCGATTGGCCGCCCGCGTAGGCGTATGCCTTCGCCATCATGACCGCCATCTCTTCGCGGGTAATCCGTTCTTCCGGCCTGAACCAGCCGTCATAGCCCGCTATAATGCCCGCGCTGGCCGCCGCGTTCACCGGCTGCGCGTACCATGCATCGGAAGCGACATCCTTCCAATCCTGCGCCTGGCCCTGCGGCAGGTCGAGCGCCCGTGTAATCAGCGCCGCGAACTCCGCGCGTGTGACCGGACGGTCGGGTTCGAACAATCCATCGCCAACACCCGAAACTACGCCGCGGTTAGCCATTTCCTCTATGTCCGCCTTCGCCCAGTGTCCCACGGTGTCTTTGAACATCGCGCTCTCCTGCGGCTTGACGCTCGGCGTCGCAACGCCTATCGGATTGCCTGAGCCAATGGATGGTGTTCCTCCACCTCCACCGCCGCCGTTGCCGCCACCGCCACCATTGCTTCCGGTTCCGCCATTGATCGGAGGTGCAGAAGGAGGAGGCGTTACATTGCCGCCGCCCTTGTAGTTCAGTTTCACCGTATAGGTCTTGGAGGCCCCACTCGGCGCCAGTACCCGGGCCTTCCATTCACCGGGGATTGAGGTAGGCTTATCGACCTCTAACGTTGCCTTATCGAGAATCGGTATCGCCTCTATTGTCGGGATTGCCGCGCCCTCCTCCAGCGTCAGGGTATAGCTATATTTAGAAGGATTGAACCCTCTGATTTCCACGCCGTCTACTGTGATGGTTGAAAGCTTCGCCTCGTCGGATTCATCCACCAGCTCGGCTACAGCATACTGCCCCATCTGTCTGACCCACAGCGCCAGGTCGTCCCCGACCTTGATCCAGCCATTCGCACCGGAGCCTAAGCCGGCCGCCGAATCGGTTTTCAGCTTGCTCTTAACCTGGGAGACCGACTTGCCGTCGGAGAAGACAGCCGTTTTTCCGGCCAGACCCTGCGCCAGCACACGGACCGGGATGTTAAAGCTTCCCTCCGTACCGCCGAGTCGGAAGGCGGCGCCGAAGATGTTGCCGGCCGTGGCAGGTGTCGTGTCCGCAAACGGTTCCAGTACCAACAGTTCCTCGCCCGTTACCTCGGTACCATCCGAGTACAGGATGCTATAGTCCTGCCCGTTTAAGGTAACGTTTACCGTCGTGCGGTTCAACGCACCGCCGGGCACCTTGAGCACAAACGGCCCGTTTAAGTCCCCTGTGCGGTTGATGACCGCGTTTTTAAAGCCCTGCGGGATGGTATATTCGTTGCCGGTCACATTGACCGTTCTCACCATCTGCTTACCAAATACCGTATAAGCAGTATCCAACGCGGTACCCGCTGCGGTGATCTGCTCTTCGGTCGCGCCGGTGTTGTCATACACCGTCTTGGCCGCCGAAAGCGCCGCGCGCATCGCGTCGATTGCTGACTGCGGGTACTGACCCAGATCAGAACCGGCCTGTGCGTTGTTCAACTCCATTTCGATCTGCTCGGCCGTCATACGCAGGCCAACCGCCGTTTCGGTATACCGCCCGATCTTGTCAAACGGGATCGGCTCAAAGCCCTCCTGCATGGCAAAGACCTCTTCTCCAACGGTAAAATCGCCGTTGTCAAAGTCTGCAAACCACGATTTATCCGCCTTATCCTTGGTAATGACCGTGTTGTCCTCGATGCCGGTGATCGGGTGTATCCCGTAAGAACGCCACCAGCCGCCGTTGCCCTTATTATGGCTCTGTGTGGAGGCATCCGGCTCCTCATTGATATAGATCAAGATATTCTTGGTAAAGGTGTTGCTGTGATGCACGATCGCGTCCGGGTTCTCCCAAGTCTCGCGCAGCCACGGCCAACGGGTATAATAATGCTCATTTTTGTTAATCAGTTCCAGGCGATCCTTATATTCCTCAGGCTTCCTGCCGGAGTTGGTTCCTAATAGGGCGCCCTTCCATGCATCGTCATTCCAATCCGCCATATAGAGGCCGACCGGCGCGTCGATAAAGAGGTTGTTGTAAATTTTATTGAGCTGTCCACCGTGTATTTTGTTGGTTTCGCAGGTCGCCACCCCGGTGCCGAAGACGTTGCCGTAGATGTCCATGTCGGAGCTGCCGTCGTCGGTAAACACCGCGCAGGGGTGGAACTGCCGCGACAGGGGGTTGCCGATGTTATAGAAATGGTTATAACGTACCACAAGCCCATGGTCGTCAAACCGCCGCCCTGTATAAATCGCACCCATGTCCGCAGCGTTGATGGTCACGTCATGGAACTCGTTGTATTCAACCGTATTGAGCGTCCCGAACAGGGCCATCGCCTGGTGCGGGCAGTTGTAAATCTCATTGTGGTCAATCAGATTCCCGATACCGTTGACATTGACACCCGGCGAGTAGGACTGCTTTTGCAGAGCGAAATCGTTGATTTCGTTATTGGTCACATAGTTCTCGCCCATGATGAACTCATACTTATCGCCGCCGCTGAGCATAATGCCGCCCACGCCGCACTGGTGGACATGGCTGTTCTTGATGCCGCTATTGTAACCATTTGTGACCTTCGCGCCCCATTCCTCAAAGGAATTGAGGTCGCAGCTGTCGATGGTGTTGTGCCGGCCGCCGTCGAAGATAATACCGGTTTTCTTACCGCCGGTAAACTCGATCCCCTTGATGGTGATGTAAGAAACGTTGGTTGCGTTGACGAAATCAAACGCGCCCATCGACATCTTAATCTCGGGGTTGGGATTGTCGTTGCTCGGGTAGAGGTACATCTTTTTGGCTACCCGGTCGATGTACCACTCGCCGGGTTCGTCGATTTCTTCATAAACATTGTAGAACCGGAATGTTCTTCTGGCCTTTTCCATTACACCGTACTGGATTTTATCCGGCGCGCTGATACGGCTCTTCTCCTGGTCAAGCGTGACATAGGTCGCCGAGGCGTACCAGTCAAATTTCCAGTAACCCATGGTAATGATCTCATCTGTCGCGCCGCCCGCCGTCCAGCGGTCCTTGTTGTGCGTCCAGGTGTTGGGGATGTCGCTGTCATACTGCACCGTAAAGCCCTGCGGCTTTTCGGCTCCGGACCCCTCACCGTTACCGGGGTAGGTGCCCGCGTACTCGCCGGTGTTGGTGGAATCGCACCAGAAGGTCGGCCAGTAGGCGTTATTGTCGTTGTTCGGCCAGCGCGACAGGTTCATCGCCTTGCCGTCGAACAGGAAGATCGGGGTATTGATGACCGCGCTGGCATCCTTGATCGGATATTTATCCAGCTTGTCAATGCCCAGGTCGGCAAGGTCCGCTACCAGCACCTTGTCGCGCGCTTCCGGAACGCGGAGCTTATTCTTCATCGCGGTGTCGGAAATCGGCTTGAATTTGGAGAAGTCAAGCTCCAGCCCGCCGGTGAAGGTAACCTTTTCATTGTTATACGCCTGATAGATGATCGGGCTTTCCTCGGTACCCGAATCCGCCTCGCTTAAAGTAAAGGTCTTTTTAAGCGGATAGGTGCCGCCCTTGATATTGACGACGATCTGGCCGCTTGGCAGCGTTCCGCCCTCCTTGGCCGCGCGGATGACATCACGCGCCTTTTCCAGCGTCGCAAACGGCTTTTGGCTGGAACCGGGGTTGTTATCGTTGCCGTCGGTCGCTACAAAGTAGACCACGTCGGTGGATATTTTCATAACACTGGCGGCCGCTACCGGCGCACCGGGCAGGCCGTTTTTATCGGTCGGGATGACCGAACCGCGGATATATTTTCCAGCGTCCGCTGCACCGGGGGCATAAACTGCCTCAGTCGCGTTCGGGATCGCCGTCCACGGGCCGCTTTCGCTGTCCGCACGCTCCCACAGGAAGGTAGATGCGCCTTCCTCGTCGCCATTGGCGGATTTTACATAGGTATAGGCAAGCTTCAGTTCCTCGCCGATATTGGGCGTACCCGACAGGGTTACGCCGGAAGCCGTCGGCGGGTCTTTCTTTTCCATAATTGCTTTGGTCGGGGCGGAAAGGTCTTCCTCACCCTCCTCGTTAGAGACCGGCGTCACGCCCACGCAGATAAACTTACCCTTGTCGCCGTCCGCAACCGAGTAGGTTTCAGAGGTCGCGCCGTTGATATTCGTCCAGGTTTCCCCGTCGGCCGATACCTTCCACTGGTATTTGACGGCCGTGATCGCGTCGCCGTCTTTGTCCCACGCTTCAGCAGCGGCGGTCAGAGTCTGGCCAACCATTGGGATACCGGTCAGGGAGAGTGAGTTAATTCCCGGCTTCGTCGCCTTTTGGGTAAAGTGGAAAATGGTCATATCGTCGTAATAGGAAGAAACCTCACCGTCGGCCGGATAGAAGGAACGCCCGCCGAACACATGCAATGCGTTTGGAACATAGTGATCGGTATAGGCCTCGATGCCGTCGATGAATACCTTGATGTAGCCCTTATTGGTACCGACGTTGGTCCAGCCGGCTCCGCCCTGGCAGACCGCTGTTACCTGGTGCCAGCCCTTGGTTCGCTTGATGACAGGCTTTTGCACCGGCTCGCCGCCCTCCGGAGTGACCGTACCGCCGTCCAGCGCGGTAATGTTCGGCACTACATGGTCGCCGGTATAGCCTTTGCCCTTGTTCGCTTCATCGGCTGACCAGTCCAACCCTCCCGGGCCGACGTTGGCCCTGCTGGAGGCCGGGTTTTTATAGGTATAGTAGTCGGAACTGTCATCCAGGATACCAATATCAGACCCGATTGTCTGCGGGAACTTTTTACCGTCCGGCGTACCGTCATGCCCCTGCAGGTAGATGGCCGCTTTTGCATTGGACTTCTCGCCGCTGTCATAGAACCACGCGGTGGAGATATACATCGGCTCGAATGCGCCGTTTCTGAACAGGAACAAGCCCCATTGCTCCGCCGTCGAACCGGCCGGCGGCTGGCGGTAGGCCATCGCCTTGGTTCCGGTGCGCACCGGGTCGCCGACCAGGGTCAGGTGCGTGTTCTTGTCCGGATCTTTGATGGTGTAGTTTTCAAAATCCTGCCGGGCGGTCGCCTCGGCCGGATCGTTCACCGTAATCATGATACTTGCGGATAAGGGCCTCCCGTCCTTATTGGTGATGGTCGCGGTAATGGTCGCGTAGCCATCGCCGTGGAAGGCGAGCTTGCCGTCCTTATCCACCGTTACGACCGAACGGTCGTTGGAGAGGTAGGACACCCGGCCGCTGTCAGTCAGATCATACGAGCCGTTGTCGGAAATACCAACTACCTGCATCTGCCCGCCGGTTGCATCTTTGGCATAGTGGGAGACGGTTTTGCTCAGATCAAGGTAATTAAAGGTCTGAGAATCCAGATCCGGCTTCGCCTCCACCGGCCCGATCACATTCGAAGCCACCGGCTCGCTCTCAAACGGCTCCGCGGTTGCAGACGCCGTTACGACCGCACGGATGTACTTGTCAACATCCCCGCCGGTCAGGGTATAGGTCTTGTTTGTTCCGGCAGTACCGATATCCGTCCAGTCCTGCTGGTTCGCCGAGGACTGCCACTGTACCTTCAGTTTGGACTTGTCCTCCGGATCGTTGTTTTTATCGTTATAGATATAGCTGACACTCAGCGTCTGGCCCTCCAGCGGACGGCCGTCCGCCTTCACGCCGCGCACCTCCGGCGCGAACGCACGGGAGGTAGATATGTCATATCTAGCGAAATCATCGACGTAGATGGTGTGGTTGGCCCCATCGGCCGCTTCCATCGAGATGCCGTAGCGCTCTATTGTAACCTGGCTCAAGCCCGCGTTTGAAATCTGCTCGGTTTCGCGGGTAGCAAGCACCTTGCCGTCTATGTAGATGGTAAAGGCAGTGGGCCTTGAGTAATCGATCAATACCTGATGCCAGCCCTTGCTGCGGGGAATGTTGTTGGTTTTGAACTCACCGAATATCCCCGTATTCCCATCCGCACTGGTACTGTAGCAGTTATCCGCGCCATTTAGGTTGATATAGCGGCGCAGGGCGTGCGTGAGGCCAAAGCTGGTACCAGCTGTCGGTGACCCATCTGGGAAGAACTCGTAAGGGTTGCCGTCCTCGTCCTTGTAATCAGCAGGATTTCCGGTGCCGCTGTTGGACAGGTAGAACGAAACCTGCTTACGTGCAGCGGGGTTTTTGCCGCCTGTGGCGTTGTTTATCATATCGTCGTAGAACCAGAACTGCGCCACGCCATAATCCTTGGTCGTGCCGCCGGTGCTGGCGATCACCGTGCGGTAACGCACGCCGGATACCGTCAGCCCGCCTTCTTCACGTGCCTGCGGCGCAAGGATGAGGTTGGTCTTAAGCGCCTTGCCGGTGCGGGCAATGCTGGTGGATTCTTCCGTGGTGCCCTCCACCCGGATGCTCGGCTTATCCGCAAAATCCGCACGGCGGACGAGGTTTTCCTCGTAGCCCTCTTCATACGGCTTATCCTTGTAGACAACCACGATTACGCTACCCGTCAGAGAACCGGCCGTAGCTGTAATGTTGGTAATCCCTTCATTGACCGGGGTAACCGCGCCGGTTGTGCTTACCGTGGCCACCTCGGTGTCACTGCTTGCAAACGTGACGCCGGTGGTCAGCGGCGCGCTCAACGAACCGTCCGCGTTGACCCCCTTGACGACCACATTGCCTGTGCCTCCGAGCTGATACTCGGTCTGGCTGGCTGACAAGTCCAGCCCGGTATACTCGTCGGCAAACGCCGTCAGGCTGAACGAGCTGAGGGCAAATACCAGCGCCAAAACCAGCAGAATGGCCTTCCTTCCAAATCCTTTCATAACTCA
>CABSMD010000002.1 GCA_902478725.1 uncultured Clostridia bacterium | reverse complement strand
ATCCTCTTCGTCGGCAGCGTCAGATGTGTATAAGAGACAGTGACAAGGCACATACTTAGTGCTATAAATAAAATAGATTCTAAAAGGGATATGTACTTATATTTTAATTTTTAACAACATAATGCAGATTATGTTGTTTTTTTATACTCTGACAGATACAAGCCCAAGCCTTTGTATCTGTTGTCTGTGCACCTCGCCGCTTTCTACTGTATAAATACGGGTAGTGTTCACACTGCTGTGTCCGAGTATATCGGCGAGCCTTACAATATCCTTCTGTAAAGAGTAATAAGTTCTGGCAAATAAGTGGCGAAGATTATGCGGAAAAACCTTTGATTCAGGGACACCTGCGGATTCACACAGCTTTTTCATATCCACCCAGATATTGCTGCGGTCAACCGGCCTGCTATTTTTCGTTATAAACAAACAGCCGTTTGTTATGTGCTGTTCCTTGCTATATCCCTTCAACAGATCGCACAATGCCTTTGGTAAAATGACAACGCGCCATTTACCTTTACAGTTTATCGTGGCCCGACCACACCGCACAGCTTCTGTATTTATAAATTTCAGTTCCGATATTCGAATGCCGGTGGCACAAATCGTCTGCATGATGTAATACAACCGTTTGTTCCCCTTTTGCCGTGCTGCATCCAACAACCTTTTATATTCTTCCTTCGTCAATTCCTTTTCTGATGGACAAAATAACCTTCTTTGCATTTTTAGCGTTTTCACCTTGAGATCAAACCATCCCGTGTAAGTGAAAAAGCTATTGATGGATGATAGCGTTGAATTGACGCTTGCAGGAGAATACTTTTTCGTTAAATGCTGCTTATAACATAAGACAAGCTCCTTGTCCAACTCCCTCCCTCCGAGCCAAGCCGAAAACACCTTAATGTCACGGGAATACTTTTCCAATGTTGCCGATGATTTCTCCTCACTGACCAAGTATCTTTGAAAGCTTTCAATAAGAGCGTTGGTTATTATTTTCATTCTCGTCAACTCCTTTCAATGTTATTGTACCATTTCTGTCAAAAATTATTTGCATAGCTGGCACCCTCGCTCGGACCGTCATCAGCCGAATGATTGAAGAGATATTTTGGCTAAAAAAATACATAGAAAAGAAGTTGGCATAGACCAACTCCTTTTTTACTGAAAAATGCAAAAAATATAGTACGACTGACAACCAAAAAGTGCTAAAACCAAGAGAAATATTTGCATTATTGGATACGGACGATTGTAGTGAAGAAGTAAAAAAGTAAAATATAAATAAATCACTGCTACCGGAATGTCGATGGACTACGCCCAGTCTCTTTCTTAAAATATTTCGAGAAGTGCGCAAGATCATGAAATCCGCAGCGGTAACAGATTTCGGATACCGACAGGTCGGTGTCCAGCAGCAGGCGGATGGCCTGCTGAATGCGGTAGTGCAGGAGATAGCGGTGCAGAGACATACCGGTATGCTGCAAAAACAGGCGATTGATATAATTGGGATGATATCCGAAGGTCGTGCCGATCTCACGATTGGACAGCGGTCGGTTGTAATGCTCCCCTATAAATGCAAGCATCTGGCTAACCTTGTTGGGTGCCTGTCCCCCGTCGTCCGCCGCGATATCCGCCAAAAGGTTTGCCAACAGTCCACTGCAACGCAGCTCAAAGAACCTCCTTCTCTGTAAAAACGCCTGGTTGATTGCCAGGAGTCTTTCCCTCACTTCCCACATGTCATGCCGGATTAGCGGCGCATTGAAAATAGACAAATCTAAAAATTGCACCTTTTCAATCATTGCCTCCGGATCAAACCTCTCTGCCTCCACAGGTGGAATCGGCACGCTCTTGTCTTCCGCCGCCCGGGTATAATCAAAATTGAGTCCTAGCAAGCGCATCGGCTCCAGTTCATCTGGATGATACCGGTAGGTGATCCCGGAGACGAATAACAACAAAGTCCCTGGCTTAACCGGGTACCGCGCGTCCCCGATATCCATCTGGCCAAACCCTTCCATGCAGTAAAACAGTCGATGGTCGTATGCACAGATCGGAAACAGAAACTTTTTCATATCTGTATCGATCATGCGTGAATAGCGAACGAACGGACAAACCTCCTGAATCGACAGCATCCTTTCCACCACCTAGGTTTATTTTAGACAAATTCAAGTTTGGATAATACATTGATTATATCATACAATCTGTTAAAATCAAGGGGAAAGGAGGTATACCGTATGATAGACAGAAAAAAACAAAGAACCGCCCGCGTCGGTATATTTGCGGTTGGGCACGCAACCTATTGGGAACAATTCGAAGGATTGCTGGACACCCTGATAGGTTTTCATCATGATTTTTGCCGGATGGTGGAGCAAACTCAGGTAGAGGTAGTCGATTTCGGAATGGTCGATTCCAGTGAAGTAGCCTTTGCCATAGCTAAAAAAATACAGGCGTCGTCGGTCGACCTGCTGTTTTGCAATATGGTGACCTATGCGACTTCATCGGTCTTCGCCCCGATCCTTCATGAAACCGCTCTGCCCGTTGTATTGGCGGCCTTGCAGCCGCGCCGCGCCATGGACTATACACAGGCAAGCACCCGGATGCAACTAGAAAATGACAACATCTGTTCTGTGCCGGAGTTTACCGGCGTAGCTGTGCGCATGGGCAGGCGGGTGAACGATGTGATCATCGGCTCGTTATATCAAGACGAGCCAACGCGGCACGAGGTGGAGGAATGGTGTGAAATTGCTAAGGTGCTGCATGGCCTCAAAGGAGCCCGGTTTGGACTCATGGGGCATGTTTTGGAATCGATGTATGACATGCACACCGACCCAACAGCAATTGCTGCGGCATTTGGGGTGCATATCCCGCTTTTGGAGATCGACGGCCTCCTGTCCTGCTACCGGGCTGTAACGGAGCAGGAAACCATCCAAAAAATCAAGCTGATTGAACGGGAGTTCGATATGCCCGGACCCGTATCCGATCCTGTCACGCGCAAGCTGACTGGGGAGGATTTGCATCAGGCGGCAAAATCCGCAGCAGCCCTTGACAGGTTCGTCGCGTCAAACCGTCTTGATGGTCTCGCCTACTATTATGAGGGTACCGAGGGCTCCCTGCAAAGGCAGGTCGCCTCCACCCTGATTGTCGGCAATTCTATCCTAAACGCGCAGGGAATCCCAATGTGCGGTGAGTTTGACCTAAAAACCTGCATTGCGATGTTCATTCTGGATCAGCTTGATATCGGCGGCAGTTTTGCCGAATTCCACCCGTTTGATTTTGATGAAAATTTCATTCTGGTCGGCCACGACGGGCCGCACCATCTGCGTATCGCGGATGGAAAGCCGATCCTTCGTAGCCTGACCAAGTACCACGGCAAACCGGGCGGCGGCGCGTCAGTCGAGTTTAAAATTAAGGAAGGGCCGATAACCATGCTCGGACTTACCCAAACAGCCGGAGGACGGTTGAAGTTTGTCATCGGCGAGGGAGAATCCAAAAAGGGACCCGTACCCCCGACCGGAAACACCAATACGCGTGGCTTTTTCTATCCCAACACCAAAGACTTTGTAAAAAGCTGGGTCATGGAAGGGCCTACCCATCACTTTGCCCTGGGCGTGGGGCACCACGCAGGAACGATCCAAAAAATTGCGACCGTTCTGGGAATCGAATCCGTCATTATCGGGAAAGGAGAAAAATGATGTTTCGCAATATTACGCTTGAAATGAGTCTAAAGCCCTTTCAACAGACCGACACTGCCTATATTGAAAAGGTCTGCCGCAGGGTGTTCGAACAATGGAAACCGCTGGTGAAGGACGCCGAAACCGTATCCGTACTTTTGTGGACGGCGGACGGCAGTGAAATTCTGGATTACAAGGGAAAGCTGGACGATTCCTTTGCGTGGTGTCAATACGTTGGGATCGCCAATCCTCCCGAAAGCCTGCCCTGGGATCCGCAGGGAAAATCCCTGCACTCCTGCGGACGGCTTTACATGGACAATCCCCCACAGATGACCTACGGTATTTTAAAAGCCATTGTCTCCACGCTGAAAAAGGTGGGGGCGGAACGGTTAGACGGCAAAAAAATACGGGTGGGGGAAACCTTCGATATCGGTCCGGAGTTTGCCAAATCATCTTTTAAGTACGAAAGGCACACTGAGCTTCTGCGCGGAACGGCAATGGGCGCAAAATGCTTTATTGACAGCAACGGAACATTACAGGGGGACGACTATCCGTACGCCGGCTTTCCAAACGGTATTCCCGATGGTACGCCGTTTGGAACATTTCTGGGTAGGCAGGCCAACCTCTTTTTGCATGATATGGGATTTGACTATCTGTGGCTTTCCAATGGGGTCGGTTTTTCTGCAGAACCGTGGGAATCCAAGGGGGCGGTGTTTGATGGGGAACGCTTTTATCCCGAACGCCTGAGACAGGTACGCGGGCAGGTGTTCCGGTTCTGGGAGCTGTTCCGAAACGAATGCCCGGATTATCCTGTGGAAACACGCGGTACCAATTTTTCACTCGGTATCGATTACGCGACCGATGCGGTGCCTCTTTTCGACCTCTATCATGCCGGGCTCAATCTGCTGCCTCCTCCCAATTCTCCCTGGGCGGCAATTGACGGTAATTTCGGTCTGGAACTCATGGGGCATATGACACGCACCGCGGAACTGCCGGAGGATTCCTTTTTGTTCCGTTATTACCTTCACGATCCCTGGTGGGTCAACAGCCCGTGGTACGACCGCTATGAAGGGCAGCCGCATGATATCTACCTGCCGATGGCGCTGGGAAGGATCGACGAAAACGGCAAAACCCAAAAGCCTACCCATCTGTCGCTGCTATCCATTGATAACAGCTGGGGCGGTATGCCGGACACCTGCGTAAACGAGCCGATTCCACATATCCAAAAAGCCTATAAGGATGCGCCGGATGCACCCGCGCCAATTACCTGGGTATATCCGTTCCGCGAATACGCCACAGCGGTGGACGCGGCCGTTTTGCACGAAATGTTCTCCAACGACTGGTTCATCTGCGGGGCGATCAATCATTCCGTGTCGGTCAGTGCCGTAGTGTCGACAGACAATTTTATAAAAACAGATAAAAAAATGTATAGCGAAAGCATCCTGCTGTCCCCCATACCAGAAGCGGGAAGCCGCTACGAGAATGAAATCATCCGGTATGCCAAATGCGGCGGGCAGGTGCTGTTTTACGGCGGTGTACAACGGGCCAGCGAACGTTTTTTACGGCTTGTCAACCTGAAGCTGTCGGAAGGGGTGGACGGAGACCTTCTGATGGAATCAGGCCGCCTCAGGGACAATTACATGGACACACAATATCCTCAAAAAATTCACTTTGATTCTTTTTCCTGTGCGGGAAAGCTGAACACCGTTGCAGCGGATAAAAACGCCCCTGTCCGTGCGGTCTGTACCGCCGCGGGACGGGTTTTGGGTACGTTCGGAAACCATGTCGGCTGGTTCCGCGCGCCGCTGGGCAGCTCCTATCGAAAGGGAAAACGACTCCTTACGCCGCATGACCCGAAGCATTATATACACGGCGAAGACCTGCTTCGTATCGTTTTAGAATCATTCGGATTCTCCATCCGGCTGTCCAAGCCATCTGCGGCGGTCCAATCCCCAGTTATTATGATAAACCGGAGCGACAACGGCTTTTTCTTCTCATCCTATCTGCCGTCCACCACAGTTGGTATCCGTTTCAAGTTGCCGCAGGGCGCGCCGCTTCTGCTTGGATATGAAACGGTTCTGCAAAACGGCTATTCTTCCTACCGCCTCCCCCGTGCGGAGCATCGGGAATGCCGGGTATTTGTAGAACAACAGGAGGATACCTTGCTTTCCTGCCGCGAAATACCCCCAACCGAATACGATACCCGCCGCCGGCTCGAGGTGACCGGCCTTCAGGATGCCACGGTGCGTTTCTATCCCGAGGCTTACGCCATCGGGAACTGTCAAATCACGCTAAACCCGCCGGATGGAATCTATTACGTCACCGACCCCGTTGAGCCACAATGGATGGGGAACTGCTGTGAAATGCGACATGTGACTGGCAGGCTGGTATTGGCGATGTACCGGAAATCATCTGATAACCAAAGGGCGGATACATGATACCAGGCATCAAAAAGCGCGCCACAGAGTACACTCTGTGGCGCGCCTGAGGTTGTTCTGTTACAATATTTCTACAAACGGGGAGGCAGGAACTCCTGTTTCGTTGGTCAGATTTCCTCCCAGGGTACGGTCTTCAGTTATGTTAATGAAGCAATAACGGATGATTTTTGCGGCTCCGTCAAGCTCTACTGTCGATCTGCCCGTGATGACCGCGTTTGCCGGGGCAAAATAGGCGCCGTCGCGGCTGAATTCAAAGCCGCGTAAGGGGCCGTCGGAGCACAGCCCCTCCCCTACATGGGAAAAGTGGAGGATGGTTTTGTCTCCCGAAACTTCCGCCCATTCAAACAGCGGCCCGCCCCATTCGCCGCTATCCGGCACTTGATAGACCTCCGCGCACGCGGCGCGGGCGGCGCGCTCGCCAACCGGGTTTTTGTACATGGGATGGATGGCGGACTCGCCCTCCTCCCCGGTTGGTCCCAGGTCGGCGGTTACAACCAGGTGTATGTTCTCATCCCGCCGCGCCAGGGAAAACTGGGTCTGACGCACCGTTTTATAATCAAACGGGTCATCTCCAAAGGGCGGGAGCTGTACCAGCAGAACCGGCAGCTTTGGATCGCAAAACGCACAGCGCCACTGGTCTACCAGGTCATCAAGCATTTGCGGGTAATAACCGGGCCTGTCAAAGGCCGCGTCGCTCTCTCCCTGGTACCAATACACACCCCGCACCCGAAGCACCTCAAGCGGGGCGGTCATTGCGTTATAGATCGCGCACGGGATCATGGACCACGCGCTCTTGGTTTCCTTCTTTTCCGCCAAAAACTGTTCGACAAATGGTGCGTATTCTGCTCTTGCGCGCATCCGTTCCTCTGACAGGAAGGTGATGATCGAGTTGCCGCTGCGGTAGTCACGGATCAGGCCGACGGGTACGTCAAGCTCTTTGGCAAGGCAATGCCCAAAGATATAAGCCGCGACCCCCACCGGCATGACGGTCTCGCGGTTCATTAATATCCAGCGTGAGCTGACCGCTTCCTCCTGCCTTTCAAACCGGATGGCCTGCTCCACATCCATAAACCGCACATCGTATCGGCCGCATTCCTCCAAATACGCCTCGGTCCCAGAGCAATAACGGAAGTCGCACTCCATGTTGGATTGTCCGGAGCAGACCCAAACCTCGCCGACGGCCACGTTTTCACAGCGGACGGTTTCCCCGCCGCAGGAGGCCTGCAAGGTCAGCCCCCGCGCCACCTCCATCGGCGGCAGGACCACCTTCCACCTTCCGTCCTTCGTGCGGTCGGAGGCGGTACAAAGCTGCTCCTTCCCGTCCATAAGGCTCACAGTCACCGTACCGCCCTCCGAAAATCCCCAAATAGTCATCGGCGCACCCTGCTGTATGACCATATTGTCGCTATAGATATTTGCAAAACGAAGTGCTTTTTTCTGCATGTTACTCCACCTTCCGAATCAGTGCATCGATCACAAGCCAATCGTCCGCGTCCACCAAGTCAGTGTCGCTGATGGCGATCAGTCCCTTATCGTCCCAGAACACCGTCTTCCCCAGCGCCTCCGCAATGGCCCGCAGGGGGATCAGGGTGCGGTCGTTGATGGTCTGGGCGGTAACGTCCAGCGTTGTCTTTTTCCCATTTACGGTCATGTCGCGGCTGCCGATTTGCAGGGTAATAGTAGTATCGCCCAGCTGTACGGTCACGGTTTGGGTCTCGCCCTCCCAGCCGACGGTTGCGCCAAAGCTTTCAGCGATGAACCGTACCGGCACGAGGGTGCGCCCATCCAACACAACCGGCTGTACAGCAAGGTTTGCCGCGTCCACAAAGGTTTCCTTTCCCAGCGCGACCGCCCGGGGTGAACCGATAGAAAGAAGAACCGACTGCTCTGCGATCTCCTCCGCGTCGTTACGCAGACCGATCTTTTCATAGGGGATGGGCTCCCAATCCGGAATCTTTTCTAAGATTTCACTATCCTCCAAAACGGTGTAGTCGCCGTTTTTATAGTCTGCAAACGATTTGGTATCCTTGACGGTGATGTTATTCTCCACCGTGCTGTACTGGATGACCTCCGGTGCAAGGTCCATTTCAGGCGTTTGATAGGATACGTTATTTTTGATCACATTGTATTTAGGCAGATCAGGTTCGTCATTCCTCATCTCGGCCAGCTCAGGATACCGTTCCAGCCATACCCCGGTTTTATAAGGAAGCTTCTCCAGATTGTCCCAGGCCCATTTCTGATTGTCGGACAGCCACGACCAGCTGCCGCCCCAAGTGCCGCGTGCGTCCATGGCAAAGGGGTATTCGCAATCCAGCATCAGGTTGTTCTCAAAGGTATTGTTCCGTCCCCCGCCGTAGAGGGCGACCGCGCTTACCTTATAAAACAGGTTGCCGTAAACCTCGGCGGAGCAGAATCTGTCATCCAGATACACCGCCTGTATCTTCATACCCTGGTTGGATTCGATCGCTTTCATGTCATGGAAATAGTTATAGCGGATCACATTCCCCTTTTTGAACATCGTCTGGCCGGAATAGATCGCGCCCGCGTCGGAGGAGTCCTTACACACATCATAAATCTCGTTATATTCCACCACATGCTCCTGCCCGTCGAAATTCATGGCAAAGTGGGGCGCATTGTGGATTTTATTATGGCTGATGACGGCTCCCACCCCGCGAAAATCGATCGCGGACTGGTAGGTCGCCATGATTCGTGCATAATCCTCGATGTGGTTGTTGATGACATAGTTTTCCGAGTGGGTCAGGGTCGCCGGGTCGCCGCCCTCAATGTAGAACACCTCGGAACCGTTGTGATAGGCGTGGCAATTACGGATCTTGGAGTTCACGGTTGCCTCCAATATCACCACGCCGTTTGAGATGTTGGTAAAGTCGCATCCGTCGATATCCACATTGTCACAGTTTTTGCCGATGATAGCGCTTCCGGTGCTCTTCTCCATCCGGATTCCCTGGAACCGGATGTTTTTTACATTTTCCATGTTGAAAAAGCTGTCCGAGAAATTGCAAAATTCCACCCTCGCGGAGGAAATGACATCCTTGGGATAGAGGTAAAGCAGGCCGGTCTCACGGTCTAAATACCACTCGCCGGGCAGGTCGATTTCCTCGAGCAGATTGAAAAAGTAGAACCGCCGGTTTTCGTTCACACCCTGGCCGGACACCGAATTGGTGGTGATGGCATTGCCGTTTTCATAATCAATGGTTACGCCATAGGCCCCGTCGGCATAGTCGTACATAAAAAAGCCGTAAATCCAGGGATCGTTGGCCTGTTTCCAGTTATTTAAGCGTTTGTCGTTGGTCGCCATGGTAAAGGGATTGCGCTGCTCTTCGGTTGCGGTGATGCCGATGTCCTGATGCCCCGCTTCAATCACCTTATCCACGTTTAGATAGCCCTCGTTGGGATAGCGCGCCAGATCCAACATTTCATCGTTGTAATAGAGCGCCGGATTGCTGCCGCCGCCGAAGTACAGGTCAAAATAGTGCAGTTTTCCATAATCGGTAATGCCCAGCTCCTTCAGATCGGCGACAAGCACCTTGTCACGCGCGTCTTTTTCCACGATCCGTTCCTTGACCGCCGCGTCTGCAATGGGGGTAAACGCAGAGGACGGGATGGACTGCGCGCCGCTTAAAATGACCTCCTCGCCCTGGTAGGCACGGAAGGTGGTGTTATTATCGCGTTCGTCCAGCGAGAGCGTTTCGGAAAATGTATAGGTTCCGCCGCGCAGGTTGATCACTGCACCGCCGGCTTTGCGTGCCGCCTCCTGCGCTTTGGCAAGGGTTGCAAACGGCGCGTCAATCGTGCCGGCATTGGTATCCGAGCCGTCGGTTGCCACGAAAAGGGTCGTCTGCTCCGCCGTCTCCGCCGCGAAAACGGGCGCGCCCAGCAAGGGGCAGAACATGGTTAAAATCAATGCAAAGAGTAACAATTTTTTCATTTTACATACCTCCCAGTCGTCGTTATGAACTTGTTTTGATTGTATTTATGCCTCTTTTACCTGTCCTCGTCGGTCGTTTATGTAGTTACGGACGATCCTGTGGATCGAATCAAGGTACAGCCCGCCCCGGCTGTTTTGGGGGCACACGCCGTTTTCCAGCCAGTTTTGCAGCCAGTTATCCGCCTGCGCAAGCGGGTAGCGTCCGGCAAGCTTAACAAGCGAAGAGATGGCCAGCGATACAAACTGGAACGCCCAATCCCCGCTGACACGGAAGTAGGCGTTTGAGGCCACAGGCATTTTTTCCGCCATAGCCTCCCCGTTCTCGGCCACCCAGATCAAAAGCTCGGTATCCTGCGGGCCGCCCAGCCGTCCCAGCAGGCAAAGCGCCGAGGTAAACGGCAGGTTAACAAAACCGTGGTGTACGATCCTTTCCGGCGCGGCAGGGCCGGCCTGCACGATTTCACGCAAGACCGGCAGGGCGGTTTCGTCGCCGCGCATTGCGGCGGCAATCGCACTGTTATGGCGCAGAATGGGATCCCCCTCTGCCATCCACTCCCGCAGAGCATCTGTGAGCGCGGCGTCCGTTTCGTTCCGCGCCGCCCAGAAAACGGTATCCGCCGTTCTCTTGGAGAGGGCGGAACGCATCTGCGCGATTCCCTGCGGCATATGGGCAGGTACGCCACCCTGTCCATCTACCTCCTGCAAATCGATATAGCCTACATTATCGGCATCATTGAGCAGGCCACGCCGACGCATTTCCTCCGATAACACAGCATAATCCAGGCCGCGTGGAGTGGTCTCCCGTTCGATAGCCAGACTGGCGGCAACCGCTGCCGCTTCGGCGGAATGCTCCATGTCCCAGCGCATCCGCACACAGCCTTGTAGGTCATGCCCGATTCCCAGGCCTTTGCCGGCGACCAGAAGCCCTTCCATATTTTTGGGAAGCAGTGCCCCCAACGGGATCCCCAGCGTGATGCCATACCCGTCCAGCCCGCTGATCAGCTTCCAGTCCTGAGCCACCTCCTCGCCGTTTGCGATGTCGAAGTTCGGATCATCCACCTGTGAGGCCGCGTAAAACACAGGCTCGCAGGTGCGATACCCCGCCGCGTAATCCGCAAAGGTGATCATCTCATCCGCCACAATTCGGTGCCCGTCGCGCATTCCAAAAACCTCGCCCAGAAACAGGGTACGATTGTCCTCTTCATAGTAATCATACAAACGGGGGTAACGGGCCGAGCTTTGCAGGTTGATTTCGGTAAATTCCCGGTCATCCGAACAATCGCCGATGCTGCTGTGGCTCCATACGTTTTTAAAGTTTCCATCCACCTGCATGGTGGTGGCGTTGGAGGAGACGATATGCATCCCGTCGGTGCTGCGTCCATATTGGGTCTCGCAGCCCGCCATCCGCGCCGCATGAGAATCCCCTGTGCAGTCGATCAGGGTTTGGCAGCGAATGGAAAGCTGCTTCCCACCCTGGATACAACGGACGCCGGTCACACAGTTACCTTCCAGATAGATTCCAAGAAGAACGGTCTTATATAAAATCTTACAACCGGCCGAAAGCGCGGCCTGCTCCAGCACGACCGAACGCACGGCGCTGGAAAAGCTATCGTATTCACTGCCCTTATTGGTTTCGGCATAGCCCGCGTGGTTCATCTCCTGACAGACCTGGTTGATCTCCTGTCCACGGCCGCCGGGAACCCCATAGTAATAGTCCCAGACACAGCCCGCCGTGCTTAAGCCCCCAATGGCGGAGAGGCGGTCGATGCCAATGACCGAACGGCCGCATTCTGCCGCAACAACTGCCGCGATACTACCGGCGCTGCCCAGGCCTGCTACCAGAATTTCACACTCCAGATCAAAAGCGGGCTGAACCTCCGTCCTTCTGAGCTGCTTTCCTTCTAGATACGAGTAACGCATTGTATGCCTCCTTCAAATGCCTCAAACAGATTGCCGCAGGATACGGATGGCCGCCATAGCCAGCCCGGCTCCACCTCCTGTGCAACCGGCGCGCCGAATTCATAATCATACTCTAGGGCGGAAACGGTAAACCGGCAGTTGGGAAAGCGTTTCCACACCTGCTGCCATGCCTCATGCAAGGCCAGACGTGCCTGCGGCCAGGCGGTATCAAACGGCAGATAGAGACGGAGGATGTATTCGTTGTCAAACCGCCCCTTCACAATCGAAATGGCTTCTTCCTCCAGTTCCTCACATGGCCCGACCAGCATCCCACACAAACCTTTTTGGATAGCACAATCCGCGGCAAGGGAGTGCAATACCCCCAATGAGGTAGTGTCCAGTATCCGTTCGGCCCAGAACGACATTTTCCCATCCAGTCCGGAGGCCTCCACCAGATACCCGCCGTCCTTGGGTATGATATTGGTAACAACGGTGGAAAAATGAACCTCTCCCGGCTTTTCCAGCAGGCAGGAGGCCAGGAGTCCCGCCACCGGAAAGAGGTGCAGTCCGCCGTCTTCACCGATGCAATTTCGCCGCAGCAGGCCGTCATACAGCCGGCGTGTGGGTTCGCTGAACGGTTGCAAACCGTTGGATCCCTGTATATCGCCAAGCGGCCGGTGACGGAAGGCGGAAACAAACTCCCAGCCCGGCGTAACGCCTTCCTCCAGCAGGACATAATCCCCGCCGGTCGAGATGGCGGCGGCCGTCCCTAAAACGGTTGCCCCAATGATCAAGAGCGATGTCTTTTCCATAGCATATCCTTTCTGTCCAAAATATGATGTAAGCCCTCTGCGACAGCCGGACGCCCGGCAGATGCGGGCGTCCGGCGTCGAGTGAGTATTTTATTGGTTTTGTGCCTGCTTCCATTGGGTAAACTGCTTTTCCACCTCGGCCTGCACCTTGTCAAGGCCGGCAAGGGTGACCTTGTTGCGGAATTCTTCGATCGTTTTGTCCGTGTCGCCCGCACCGAAGGACAAGGCCTTCGTATATTCATTCCGAACCGAGGTGACGTTTGTGAGCTCGCTCAGAACCGGTTCCCGGTTGAAGGTAAAGCCGATGTTCGGATCGATTTTCGCCTCTTTATTGAGCTTTTCGGTCTCTTCCCACACATCGTCCTCATAAGAGGGCACCAGGTAGGCCAAAAACTGATTGCCGATCATGAACTCTGAGATATAGTAGCTGCCGCTTTCCCGTTGCATCCGCTTGGGATTACCGGGGTCTTTGGTATAGTCCCTGCCCTCCAGGCCATAGCATAGAAGGTTGAGCAGGTATTCGTCCGTGTGGGTAAGCGCCAGCAATTTCAGCGCGCGCACCGGATTTTTGGAGGACGAGCTGACGGACGTAATGGTGCTGGCAATTGCGCCGCGGTTGATCATTGGTTCGTTGGTGGGTACGGTCACGACGTCATAGCCGTAATTGATCTTCCATTTGCCGTCCACACCGGGCAGATAACGTTGGTAGCAGCTAAATACCTTCTCCCCCTTAAACAGCGCGGTCGTATCGGAAAGCGTCAGGATGTCCGGCGGGAAGAAGCCACGGTCGTTCCATTCCTTCATTTCATGCCAGTAACCCTCGCGCAGGTCAAAATCGTTTAGAACCTCGTCTTGCATATTGATCTCGATTCCAACAACCGAGGAGGTGCGCATCTCCTTGCTCCTGAAATAATCGGTGCCGGTGGTGGTGATGTACAGACCCGGCTCATTGTCCTTAACCGTCTGGTAAACCTTTGTCAGCTCATCGAAGCTGTCGATACTGTAGGGGTCGATCCCGTACTTCTCCACAATGTCCTTTTTCATGGCAAGGCCGGTCTGGGAGGTCATCGCCTGATACATCGGCACCCCGTAGATCTTGTCGTTTACGCTGACGCCCTTCCAGATTTGTTCGTTGTAAAACTCCTTCAGCTCCGGCACCTGCTCAAGCAGGTCGTTAAGCTCCATATAGGCGCCCTTATCGATGTTGTCCTCAAAGGGGTTCGACCAGTTGGAGGTCCAGACCAGATCAAAATCCTCCTGCGCTGCAAATGCCATCTGCATCTTTTGGTTATAATCCCCGGGCTGGACGCAGACCAGCTCCAGCGTCGCGTTCAGTTTTTCATTCAAATACTCATTTACCGCTGCCATAACCTCGTCAAAGCCCTTGGGCTCCTCGCAGCGGATGTACCATTTTAAATTGACGTGCTGGCTCATATCGTCGGTCAAATTCACCGATGCGGATTTGTTCCCGCAGCCAGCGAACCCGAGTGTCAATGCCAAAACCAGCGCCAAAGCTACTATTTTTTTCATAAAATGTCCTCCTATACTAGGATTCGGGCAGGGGGAGCATACGCTCCCCCACCCTTTATTAAAATGAAGAAGATGAAAAGAAAAACGCAATCTATTGGGGAGGAACGGGCCGGAATCCGGCCCGTCCAACCCGATTAAAAAAGGAGATGGAATAAGCCTATTGATCCAGCAGCCGCTTGATGACGGATGCGGCCTGTGCGCGGGTGGTGTTTTCAGCAGGGGCAAAGGTGTCTGCCGTCATTCCACTGATCAGGCCCGCCGTCGTTGCTTCGTCCACATAATCGTATGCCCAGCCGGATATTGCATCCTTATCGCTGAACCGATCGATCCCACCGCGCCCGGCGCTTTTTTCCAGGAAGGCGTAAGCCTTACACAGGACGACCGCCATCTCTTCACGGGTAATCCGGTCGTCAGGCCGGAACTGCCCGTCGTAACCGGAGATGATGCCGACGTTCGCCGCGGCGTTTACATAGGTATAGTACCAACCATCCTCCGCCACATCCGAGAAACCGGCGGAGGCATTGCTCGACAGGTTCAGAGCCTTGACAATCAGGGTGGCAAACTCTGCCCGGGTAATGGCGCGGTCAGGCTCAAAGGTGTCCGCCGTCACGCCGGTCACAATGCCGCGTGCCGCCATTGCCTCGATGTCGCTCTGCGCCCAGTGGCCCAAGGTATCCTTAAACCGTCCTGTCGCAGACGGAGTCTGGTTGTTACCCAGCCCAAGCATACTGCCCGAACCATTTCCGCCGCCGGAGGTTCCTCCGCCGCCATAGTTCGGCAATGTCGGCGTCGGAATCGACGGGTCGGTCGGATTGCTTGCCTTGGTATAGGTCACAAATTCAGTCAATTGAGTCGTCCAGATGACAAGGTCATTCCCGGAGGTAATCTTTTTGACCCCACCGTTTGCCAACTCCCTGTCTGCCGTTGCCTGGTTATCGGCGGAAAGGGTGTCGCGGACGACGGTATATTTTCCGTCTTCCAGATAAGCGACCGTCTTGCCCGCCTGCCCCGGCAGTAGGATACGCACCGCGCGGCTGGCGTTTATGACAGTGTCCGCGCCGATCTTGTAAACACCGCTGATGGTAGCGTTTTGGATGGTTTTACTCGGTGTCGTGCCATAGAACGGCGTTTGGAGAATGCCGTTCCAGCCGCTTGCCGTAAGGGTCGTTCCGCTTGGGATTTCCATCATGACCTTGCCCGCGTTTGTCGCCGTTTCGGTGGTAACCTTTGGCTGCTGCCGCGACGGGTCTACTTGCAGCTTGAGGCTAACTCCGCTTGCGACGCGGAAGGTAGCGGCCGGTATCTCATCATTAATCGTAATCGTTTTATCGTTCGTTACGTCCTCATTGTCGATGATGGTTGCTTTGAACACGGTGACCGCGCTGCGCAGATCCGATTCAGCCAGATCGATATCCTTCTGTATGGCGTTGTCGTCGGTCAGCGCCGTGTTTGCCGCGGCGATTGCGGCATCCAGCCCCGCGGCGCTCGGATACTGGCCATAGCCATTGCCGATAACCGCTTCGGAACGCAGCTTGCCGGCCTCCTGAATCTGTGTCTCCAACTTGCCCGTGTCAACCTCAACCGGCGAAATCGTCATCTTGGCGCCATTTGTGGTGAAGCACAGGTATCCTTCCCCGCCGTAGAGGGCCTCGTCCTCGGCCTCATAGACCTTGACGCCGTCTATGTACACCAGATATTTGACCTTGTTATCCGCCATGTCGTATACGCCCACCGTAAGCTCATGCTCGGTGTCGGGGCGGATAAAGTCATTTTTGAATTCCTTTTTATCGGAGGAGGTTCCGCGCCAGACCTGGTATTCCAGTGTGCTGTCCTTCAGCCACAGAAGGTAGCCGGTGTTTTGGTTCTCCCAAATCAAGCTCTCAGGATCGCCGACCCGGAACAAGACGGCACCGGACAGATCGTCTGTGTCGCTCTCCTTTTCCAGCTTCATGCGGAAATGGAACATTTTATTTTTGTATTTGCTGCCGGCATAGCTCACCCAGCTTCCATCGGGAACAACCATGCTTCCGTCTGTGAAGGTGGGGGCGTCACCGGCCACGGTCTTCCAGTTTGCCGTATCCGCCAGCAAAGGCTTCAATGACTGGTAGTCCAGCAGGCTGACCTGGGCGTTTCGGAAAGCAGAGACCGCCTCCTGTAAGGCAATGACAGCCGCATTGACCTCGGATTGGCTCAAGCCGGGCGTGTTCGCCGCAATGCGCGCGGCCTCCGCCGCTTTTGTCAAAGCATCGATCGCGGCTTGTGGATACTGCCCCTCGTCGTCCCCGGCAACGGCGCCGCTTAGGAGGGATTCCGCTTCATCGATCGTATCCCACAGGACGGTTTTATCCGCCCCGCTGCCGCCTTCTGCCAGCATGGCCTGCGACCAAACCGCCTCGCCGTCCAGCCCGGTTGCGTCATAGGGGATAATCTGATATTTGACATATTTCCCTTCCACCTCGGAAACCGGCAGGCTATGCATGTTACCCGCGCCCAGCTTTTTGTAGGTGCCGTCCGCCTTGTCGGAGACATACCAGGTGACCATGTGGCGGCCTTCCTTGTCGCCGTCGGGATCGGTAAACCGATAGTCAACACTTGCATAGCCGCCATTCAAACGGATCGACGGGTTGCTGATCACCGGCCTGCCGCCGCCCACGGTTTGCGCCTTTCCGTCGCGCTCATAGGGCTGGGGGCCGATGTCGGAGGTGTCAATGTTCTCAAATTCGGAAATCTGGCTCTTTACCTTTGCCAGACCCGCCGCCGAAAGGCTGAAATCGCCGCCGGCATAGTCGGTGAACAGGCTGTCCGCCTCGCTCATATCGGCAAAGTAGCTGTTGGTCTCAACACCGTTGTGATAGGTCGGGTCTAAGCCTATCTTATTGCTCAGCGAACCGACTAAGACGTTATTGGTAAACCAGTTCTGCTCGCTTGGCGCATATTTCTCGGCCAGCTTCATCAAAGCGTCCTTATCCTTGTTGCGGTCGAGATTGGCCATCCCTTCGCTGTTATAGATATCGATGTTGACATAATCGAAGAATTTCTCCCACGGGGTACCCTTATACCGTTCGGCGCTTTTGGAGTCTGAAATCAGCGCCTTCACACCCTTCCAGTTTGCTTCGGTGTAGGTCGCACCGTTCATGCCGTCAGCCGCCTTGCCAAATACGCTCAACCACCAGCCGGTCTGCTTCTTATCATTGTTGGGATAGTAAACTTGGAACTGTGCGCCATAGGGAACGTCAATAAAGACGTTATTCTCCACCGTGGCAAAGTTGCCGCCAAAACCCTTTAAAGGGTAGCGCGTGCCGCCCTCGCTGGTCGGAAGCGTCCCACGGTTGAAGATGTTGTGGTGTACCCAGGGACCGGCCGCGATATCGTCCCAGAAGATCGACTGTGACCAGCCGTCCCCATAGGAGGATCCGTTGTTCTCAAACAGGTTGTAACGGAACTCATTGCCGAGCAGACTGGAGTTCAGATTCCAGTAAATCGCACCCATGTCGCCCGTCCACTGCACGTTGTCATGGATATAGTTTTTCTCTACCAGTATATCCCCTGACCAGCCGACGCCCAGAGCGATCGCCGGAGAGTTATAGAATTCGTTGTTGCGCACCACAAAACCATTGCTTGAGTTGCTTGTCATGCCCGGCGAGCTGTAGTAGTGAAGCACATTGCCCAGATTGAAACGGTTATTGACCGCCGCATTGTTCGCGCTTATGCCGTCAACCGCCGTTTCAATGTTGTTGCCCTTGTTGTAGTCCTGCCAGCACAGCATACTGACCGCGCCGCCGTACAGGTAGCAGTTGGTCACCAAGCCGTTTTCCCCAAACATATAGTTGCGGCGCATAAAGTGCTTCCAGTCGCAGCCGTCAAAGGTCAGCCCGTTGTGGCCGTAAGCCTCAACCACATTGCCGCGGGTATACCCAAAGTCAATGTCGCGGAAGGTGATATTCTGCGAATTCACGATCGAGATAAACCGTGCGGTGGAGATGGGGGCGATGACATCGGGATTCTCCATGTCGCCGTAGCCATAGAAATAGAGAATCTTATTTTCGGTGTCCATATAGCTTTCGCCCGGCATATCGATCTCATCCAACAGGTTATAGAAGTAGAACGCCTCGTCCTTCTGCCAATTTTCTCCCGTCGGATTTTTAGAAGTAAATTTCTGCTTTTCAACGTCAAAGTCATTGATGTATTGCATGTTATAGGTCCAGTGATAGGCCATATGTCCCTTGATCATCAGATGATCGAACGCCTTAGGCGACCATTTGGACGCACGATTGGTGGGATCGGTATAGGTAACGGTCGTCCTCTGCCCCTTTGATCCACTAATGGATGTAGTGGTCAGCTCCCGTTCGGTCGCGTTCGGCCAGCGGGAGATATCGGTTGCCGAGCCGTTGACTACAATGCGCACCTGATCGGTGAACGGGGTCTCATCCCATCCGCACAGGCCGCTGCTCCAGTCCTTGACTGCCGGAATTTCATCATAATACGCCGACAGGTCAACCTGATAGAGGTGGTTGCGCGCAGCCGGCTCCACCAGGCGGTTCAAAACAGTTTCGTCTGTTACTTTCTTAATATATTGCTGCTCCACGTGCTTGCCGCCGGTGATCTGCACCTCTTCGCCTGGGTAGGCGGCAAAGGTAACGTTTTTATCGTTCGCGTCCAAAACAAACTGGGTGTCGCGGTAATATTCCCCGCCGCGCAGGTATACTGTTACCGGGTTTTCCATCCCGCCTTTACGCGCGTTGCGCACCGCGTCGCGCGCCTGTTCCAGCGTGGAGAAGGGGGACTCAAGTGTGCCGATCCCGTCCGATTTGCCATCGACATAGAAGGTAAACTCATCGTCCGCGCCGTACACCTTGACGCCCTGGGAATAGACCATCTCGGACGTGCCCTCTGCGGTGGTGATGCTGACCCCGGCACGGATGAATTTGCCTTTATCCTCCGCCGTGGTTTCATAGCTCTCGCCGGTCGCGCCCCCGATGTCAGTATAATCCGATCCACTATCCGACCGCTGCCACTGGTAGGCATAACCGGTTACCTTATCCTCGCGGATAACGCTTGGCTTTGCGGTCAGGCTCTGACCGACAAAGGGAGTGGTGCTGCTCAATTCCACAGCCGTCAGCACCGCGTCGCCCGACGCCGCAAAAGGCTGGGAATAAGCGGTTTTGGTAATCTCCTGCCCGCCGGAATTGACGCTCTTTACCGTGGCCGCGACGCGGAAGCTTTTCGCCGTCGCCGGATTTACATCCGCATCGGTCAGGGTATATTCTGCGCCGGTCGCGCCGTCGATGTCGCTCCAGCTCTTCTCATCGGCGGAGGACTGCCACTGGTAGGATAAAGCGGGTTCCGCCATGGGGTTGACGTCATAAAACGCAGCGCTGGCGGTCAGCTTATCGCCTGTCTGCTTGCCGCTGCTTTCGATCTTCGTGCCATACACCATCGGGTAGACGGTTGCCAGCAGATCGTCGTTGGGTACCTCAAGCAGGATATAATCGTCTACTACGATCTCCCAGTTTCTTGACCAAACCTCGCTGCTCCAGTCGGGTCGGGTCAGAACCGTCCAACCGGAACGGTCCGCGCCGCTGACGGGGTTGGCCGCGTCATAATAGACTGCTTCGGATACCCTCTGCCAGTCAGTGGTCAGGGTATAGGACAGCCCCTTTGCCGGATCGTTGTACCAGTTGTAGTTATCGGTGATCGCATCTTTACTTGCGTCATATGTAGCAAGCTTTTCGGCAAAGTCCCCGGCCTTGGCCAGGAAGCCGGCTCCTGATTGTTCCCGGAAGGTGGTGATCTCCTTGGTCTGCTCCTGCGCCTTACCGCCATATTCCTCTCCGTTTAAGCGCATCATGGCCGATTTAAAATAGGTATGTCCCGCCTTGGGCTTGATGGTGCCGGTTCTGGTATCCACCAGCATCAGCGGATGTTTTACTTGGTAGGACACCGACCGGAAGGTTGCCGCGGCGGTGCCGTCGATCCCCTTTGTGTTGTTGCCGACCGTATCCGCGATCAATCCGTCGGCGCTTACCGGGATGACACCCTCTCCTGCGAAGCCGAGATAGGTTACTGCCGCGCCGCCCACCGGTTCCATAGCCCAGGCAACGAGCACCGCGCCGTCCGCCGCGAAGGCAACGCCTAAGGTATTGCCTACCATACACAGCAGCAATAGCAGGGAAAACGTCAGTTTCAATGCTTTTTTCATAGCTTCCTCTCCTCCTGTTTGTTTGATTTCATCTTACCATACTCTATCTTGAAAGGGCAGTGGAAATTTCTTCCTACTGATCCTCCTCGATCCGATAGGTATCCTCTTCCTCCTGCTCGTATTCGGTTTCGTCCTGTTCATACTGCACATAGGCGCGGCCGGTATAGGTCTCGCCCGCCTGTATGCCGTCGCCGAAGAAACGGATGCCAAATTTGCCGTCGCTGCCCCAATTCGCTGCGGAAAGGTCGACGGTCGTTCCATCCGGCGCGGTGAGCTTCAGGCCGCACTTGCTCACATCCCATCCTTCGGGTACGCTTACTTTATAGTACACCGTTACTGCGGTATAGGCCTTGTCCCCGCCCTCCGGCTTGTAATCCTTCTGGTAGAATACATAACCGCCTGTGACGGTGGGATTGCCACCGATGCCCGCCACATCCGACTTTTTGATAAACGCAACCGAGATGGTGGTATCTGCCGTGACGGTTAGCGTAAAGGAGTTTCCACTATAAGGATAGGCTTGGTTGTTGACCGTGATTGCATCCACCTGATAGTCCGCGTCCGGCGTGATGAGGACGTTTACGGTCTCGTCTTCATTCACCGTGACACTGTCTGCACCATTTACCGTCACCGTCCCGCCGACTCCGGCCGAGGCGGTCACACGGCATTCCGCCGGCGTGGGCGCCTGTACCGTAACAGCGGCCGAATAAGATCTTCTCGACTGTACCGCCGCCATCGCCTGCCCATTTTCGTCCTCCGGAATGCTCTCGGCATAGGCCGAAGCCCGTACCAGCTTACCGCCAAGCGACGTACCGGGCGCATAACTGGAAGCAGTTGCACCGTCGATATCCGTCCAGGCCTCTCCGTCGTCGGAAGACTGCCACTGGTATTTGACCGTCGGGGTGACGAGAGGGTTGACGTCATAGACGTCGGTATAGGAAGCGGTGATGGATTCGCCTACCTGCACAACGTCCGATTGATCGATCGCCGCGCCATATACCAGCGGGTACACCGCCGATTTGAGCGCGTCGTTGGGAACCTCAAGCAACACATAGTCGTCCACCACGATCTCCCAGTTGCGCGACCACACGGGAGTGCTCCAGTCGGGTCGGGTCAGAACCGCCCAACCGGAACGATCCGCACCGCTGACGGGGTTGGACGCGTCATAATAAACCGCCTCGGACACCCTCTGCCACTCCGTCGTCAGGGTATAGGAAAGCCCCTTGTCCGGACTGTTATACCAGTTGTAGCCGTCGGTGATCGTGTCCTTGCTTGCGTCATAAGAAGCCAGTCTTGTGGAAAAGTCCCCGGCCTTGGCCAGGAAGCCAGTTCCCGTTTTTTCCCGGAAGGTGGTGATCTCCTTGGTCTGCTCCTGTGCCTTACCGCCGTATTCCTCTCCGTTTAAGCGCATCATGGCCGATTTAAAATAGGTATGTCCCGCCTTGGGCTTGATGGTGCCGGTTCTGGTATCCACCAGCATCAGCGGATGTTTTACTTGGTAGGACACCGACCGGAAGGTTGCCGCGGCGGTGCCGTCGATCCCCTTCGTGTTGTTGCTGTTCCTGTCCATAATCAGTCCCGCGTTGGTAACCGGCTGGACATTTTCACCCGCAAAACCGAGATAGGTCACCTGCCACCCATCCCCCTCCATAGGCCAGTTCACAAGTACCTGCCCGTTTGCGGCAAACGCCGTCACTGATGTAAAACTAAGCAAACAAAGAAGCAAAAACAAAGCTGTCCCCTTCATGATCCGTTTCATTGTTCAAAACCTCCTTTATTCTCTGTTTCCGACAACATTTCAATTTGATTGTAGCACATTCCCGTCAAAAGGAACATATCTGAAACAAATATAAACTTTTCTCTAACAAACTTTTTGTTTGCAAATTTTTCCTTTGAATGCAAAACAGACCCCGGCAGATTTATGCCGGGGTCTGTCTATTGATGTAATAAAATTCAGGAAATCAGGTCGCAGGTATCGTTTGAGAAGGCGGTCGGATCGTCCACCGACAACCCCTCCATCAGCAGTGCACAGTTATAGAGTACGTTGGTATACTTTTTGAGCTTTTCCTTATCGTTCTCATACAGGGACTGGAGCGTGCCAAAAATGCTGTGGCCGGTATTGACCTCCAACACCCGTTTGGCCTTAACCTGGTCGTTATTGGGCATGGCGCTTAGCACCTTTTCCATTTCAACCGACACATCCCCCTCGCTTGAGATGCAAACCGGATGCGATTTCAGCCGCGCGGAGGGCTTGACCTCCACCACCTTATCGCCCAGGGTTTCCTTCATGAACCCAAAGAGGTCTTTGTTTTCCTCCTTGGTTTTCTCTTCCGCTTTTTTGCTGGCCTCATCCTCCAGGTTCAGGTCGCTGCTGGATACGGATTTGAATTCCTTATCGTCATACTTCATCAGCACCTTGATGGCAAACTCATCCACATCCTCGGTGAAATAGAGGATTTCATAGCCTTTGTCCTTCAAAAGCTCGGTCTGGGGCAGCTGGTCCACCTTCTCCACCGTCTCGCCGCAGGCGTAGTAGATGTACTTCTGATCCTCCTTCATACGGCTGACGTATTCCTTGAGCGACACCAGCTTCTTCTCCGAGGAGGAGTAGAACAGGATCAGGTCGACCAAAAAGTCCTTCTCCGCGCCGTAGTTGTCATACATGCCGAACTTTAAGGGACGCTTAAAACTTTCGTAAAATTTCTCATATGCCTCGCGGTCGTTTTCCAGCATGTTGGAAAGCTCGTTTTTGATCTTTTTCTTAATATGGGAGGCAATCGACTTTAACTGCCGGTCGTGCTGAAGGATCTCACGGGAGATGTTCAGCGACAGGTCGGCCGAATCCACCAAGCCCTTGACAAACCCGAAATAGTCCGGCAGCAGGTCGGCGCACTTGTCCATAATCATCACGCCGTTGGAATAGAGCTGCAGGCCTTTTTGGAACTCCTTGGTGTAATAGTCAAACGGCGGGCGGGACGGAATGAACAGCAGTGCCTTATAGCTCAGCATCCCGTCTGCGCTGGTGTGGATCACCTTTAACGGGTCTTCAAAATCAAAAAACTTTTCTTTATAGAAGGTATTGTATTCCTCGTCGGTGACCTCGCTTTTGTTCTTGCGCCAGATCGGCACCATGCTGTTTAAGGTCTCGTCCTCCTGGTAGCTTTCGTACTCCGGCTCCTTGTTCTCGTCGCCTTCGGGGGTCTCCTTGCGCTTGGATTTTGTGACCATCATCTTGATGGGGTATTTGATGTAATCGGAATACTTCTTTACCAGGCTGCGGATGCGGTACTCGTCCAAAAATTCGCCGTATTTGTCGTCCTCGGTGTCAGACTTGATATGCAGGGTGATCTCGGTGCCCGGCGTCTCCTTCTCACAAGGGGTGATCTCATACCCGTCCGCCCCTTCGGATTTCCACAAAAATGCCTCATCCGACCCGAACTTGCGGCTGACCACCGACACGGAATCGGCCACCATGAACGACGAATAGAACCCGACCCCAAACTGGCCGATGATATCCACGTCGTCACGCAGCTCGTTCTCATTCTTAAAGGCCAGCGAACCGCTTTTGGCAATCGTACCCAGATTGTCCTCCAGCTCCTCCTTTGTCATACCGATGCCGGTATCCGTTACCGTAAGGGTGCGGGCCTCCTTGTCCGCCGCGATGCGGATATAAAAATTTTCTTTGTCAAAGCTGATGTTCTCATCGGTCAGCGACAGGTAATACAGCTTGTCCAGCGCGTCGTTGGCGTTGGATATCAGTTCACGGAGAAAGATCTCCTTATGTGTATAAATAGAATTGATCATCAAATCCAGCAGCCGCTTGGATTCCGATTTAAACTTCTTTTTGGCCATGCCGGTCATCCTTTCCGATTTCGTATTAGCACTCTTCGTATGTGAGTGCTAATATTATTGTATCACTCTTTTCCATTTTGTCAAGGATTTTGGAAAATTTTTATCGATAGAGCGCATTTTTGTATTGCAGCGGGGTTTGCCCAAAAAAGCTTTTGAACCGTGCGATGAAGTGGGAAGGATCTGAAAAGCCGCATTCCAGGCTGCAATCCAGCACCGATTTTTCCTTGTCATGCAGCAGCCGTTTGGCATAGGACAAGCGCTTGGCCTCGATATACTGCTTGGGCGACAGGTGCAGGTGTTCCCGAAACAGGCGGTCTAAGGTATTCTGGCTGATATAAAAATGCTCCGCAATCTCCCGTATCCGCCGAATCGTGGTGAAATTCCGGTCAATATAGTACAAAATTCCACGCAGTGGCGAAGGCACATCATTCGCGGTGAACGTCTTTTCACCGCTGCCACCCAGTAGCACGAGGAGCTGAAGCAGGAGGGAATACCGTTCCAGCTGTGTGCCGGCCTCCTCTTTGATCCGTTCCATCCGGTAACACAGCGACAAAAGCTCCATCCGTTCCGCTTCCGGCAGGCTGATGTAATTCTTTTCAACCACCCCGTAAAAGGGAGAAAGCAGGCCGCAATCCTCGATCTGCGGTATCCAGATACAAAAATATTCCTGTTCCACATCGGTTTGATAGATGCAAAAATGCGGTTCCAACGGGCGAGTCAGGATAACATCCCCGGCCGTCACCGGATATACACATCCGTTCGCCATGAACGAAACCGCGCCTTTTACATGGATATAGGCCTCGTATGCGTCGTGTATGTGTGGAACGCTTGGTTGTTCCCGTGCGATATAATATTGGCGTCTCCAGTTCCAGTCTATCGAAAAAGAGCTGCTAGATGGAAAACGTATCACGGTCTTGGCCATACCTGTTCACATCCCTTTGTTAAGATAATAAACATTTTATCATACTTTCAGAGTGATTTACAATAGAAATAAAACAAATCATGTAATACAATATGACAGAATAAACAGGAAAGGATTTTTAACAGATGCTAACGACAACCATACTTTTAGCGGTATCATTGCTTTCCACGCTCTTATACACCTGCAGCCTGAACAGCTATAGCAAAGGGTATGCCGCCCCATCCAGCTTTGCATTTTATAACCTTTGCACAAGCCTGCTTGCGGCGCTTGTGCTGCTGGCAACAGGCGGCTGGATTGGGGGAACATCTCCCTACACCCTCCTGCTGGGAAGCGTGTTCGGCGCGGTGACTGCGCTGTCCGCAGTCTTTAAGCTTAAGGCGCTGCAAATTGGATCGATGTCTTATACCACGGTGGTGGTTACCTCCTCCATGCTGATCCCGGCCCTGGCTGGCCGAATCGGCTGGGGGGAGCAGGTTTCCTTCCTGCAATACATAGGGATTCTCCTCGTGCTGGCTTCGATCGTGCTGTCAACCGACAAAGGGGAGAAAGACAAGGCGGCCTCCGGGCGCTGGCTTGTCTATAGCCTGGTGGCCTTTGTCATGATGGGGATGATCGGCGTGCTGCAGAAAATCCACCAGACATCCCCACACAGGGACGAGGCGGGGGGGTTTTTAATCGTAGCCTTTTTGGTTTCGGCGCTGGTTTCAGCCGTCCCCTGCCTGCGGGAACGAAGGGCGCTTGCAAAATCATCCGTTTTCAGCCCCAAGCCCATCCTGCTGCTTTTGGCAGGTGGGCTTGGAACCGTCGGAGCGAATAAGCTGAACCTGTACCTGTCCGGCGTGATGGAGAGTGCGGTGTTCTTCCCCATCGTCAATGGTGGAAGCCTGCTGCTCGCCGTCCTTGCCGCTTTGCTACTCTACCGTGAAACCCTGCCGGCCCGCAAATGGGCGGGCCTGGCCGTGGGGATCGCAGGTATCTTTTTGCTCTGCATCAAAACAGCCGCATAGGGAGCTTCCCTATGCGGCATATGTTTGCAATAAGCGGATTGTTTCAGTCTTCGGTTTCCGGTTCCTGCCCGTCCGCTTCTTCCTCCGGCCCGTCCGTCCGGTCAGCCAGAATGTCGCGGGCGGCCTCGAGCGCGCGGGAAGGCACGTACAGGTCAATCCCGAAATTGGAGCTCCCGGTAAATATCTCAATATACTCGCCCATATGCTTGTGCTTTTTTAAAACCGGGATCTGGTAGCTCTCCAGCAGTGATACGATAATGTTCGCTTCAAAGCTGTCGTCGGCAGTGGTGAGGTAGACGGCCGTGTCATATTCCGGTGGAAGCTTACGAACCAGCCTTTTGTCACACAACGGGCAGCGTTTGGTTCCCTTGTCATACTCTTTCTTGCAGCTCGGACACCAGGGCATCGGGATTCCCCTCCTCCTTCTTCTCTTTTCCTAACAGTTGAAATCGGATAAACGCAATCAGCAGCGACACCAACGAAAAGCTCTCGGTCAGGATGCCCGCAACCGACCGGCTTGCGATGTTATACACCAGCCAGCAGGGCGATGACGGGAAATAGACCAGACGCAGAAGGTTCGCGTCCTTGATCCAAAATGCGACGGTCGAGAGCACCATTGCCACGATCGGGAAAATGCTGAACACCGATTCCCATGTGAGGATGCCGGTGATGAGGTAGGCGGCGATGAACACATACATCCAACACCTGCCCGACGCCCACCGCTTGTCTTTGCAGTAGGATACGGCGTTTCTTGCCACACCGACCAGATTCATCGCCATGCCGGTGTAGGCTCCCAATAAAAAGAAGTGCAGCGAAAATACACTGGATGCTAAAATTTGAAAAAACAGAATTCCCCGGCTGCTCTTGCTCTGAAAAGACACGAAAGCGAGTGCCATCCCAACCAATCCGATACATTGCGCAAAAATTTGCAAGCTGATTTCCCCTATCTTTTAATATACTCCATTTTAAGCAGTATAAACCCGATTCGCCGGTTTGTCAATAGGCAAATCACAGACTGCCCCGCACCGATCGATTGGGTTGGTGTTTACAGGTCTATTCCCCGAAGACCCGCAAGCACCGCGCGGTCATTTTCAAATACGATCAAAAACAGCCGTTTGAGTTCCTTCTGGATATCCGAACACAGCAACGCCTCGCGCGCCTCCGGTAAAATCCGGTAGCCCGTCTGCGGCCCGGCGCCGAGTAGACCCCATATCCTCCAGCATACGCCGTGGGTCTCATCGTTGTGGTCGGCGATGTACCGGTTAAAGAAAAGCTGGAACAGCCTGTCTTTGACAGCTTCGTCGTCTGTCAGCCTTGTGATCGTGGACTTTTCGGAGCATAGGGACTCCGCCGCGTGCCAGCGCGCCTCGATCGGAAAGCCGGCCATATGGCACAGCCATTGCGCTGTGTCATATGCGTTATCCGGCGTGATCCGTTCCATCCGCTGCAGCAGGTCGTGTTCCAGCTCCGCATGGGCGGGATGCGACAGCGTGCGGATGATGACGTCCAAAACATCCGCCAATGTGACGGTTGGGGCGCAGCGGCCGGTAATCACGATAGCGTCCTCAAATGACCAGTCCGCTGTTACAAACAAACCATCCCCTGTGTAGCGGGAGATGTCAGAGAGGGTATGCCGGTGGGAATCCAGGCCATAAATCTCATGGCCGCAATAGCCGGTTATGACCTGCCAGTCTCTCCCCTCACACAGCCGCACCATCACCGGCCAGCCCCGGTCGATCGACCCGGTAACCGCGTGATAGATGGTTTCACGATCCATCTTCCCGGACAGGCGTCGCCAGGTAAGCCCCGCGGCGGCCATGATGGAATCAACGAAGGCGTCCGGCCAGCGCCAACCGGCCCCTCCGCCCGGTATGGTCTGGTAAGGTCCGTCCACCTCCGGCCATGTCCAACCGAAGCTTACGCCGGTCAAGGTTTGGTAGTCGTGATAAAGCGCCAGGTGGTGCTTTTGCAGGGTACTTTTGTTGCCGCAGCCACCGCATTGCACACAATACGTCCCTTTCGGCGAACAATAAAAAGGCGTTTCCTCACTGTAACCGAGCGTTGGAAGCAGCATGGTCGACAGCGCGCAGAAAAATGGGCTGCTTTGCGCATCACATGGAAATTGAACCGGATTTTCAATCGGTTTCATGGTTGCCCCCTTCCTAAACAAAAAAATGGCGGAAAACAAATCGTTTGCCGCCGCTGTTCTTTAGAACGAAAGCCGACGGATGGTATCGTCGATCAGGTAAGCGTCTTCCTCGGTGTCGAACACGTTCTCTTCATCGCTGATGAGGATCAGGCCACGGTCGTCCCAGAAAACCTTCTTGTTAATGCTCTCTACCAGCGCACGAAGCGGGATCATAGTACGGTCCTCGATCGTCTGGGCCGGAACGTCCAGCTTCTGCTCGGCGCCGTTCACCGTCATAACATCGCTGCCCAGAGTCAACTTGACTTCGCTTCCGCCGATCTTCACGCCTACCTCCTCGGTCGCGCCGTCCCAGGTGACATCTGCACCGAAGCTCTCGGTGATGAAGCGAACCGGAACCAGCGTCCGGTCATCCACAACCAACGGCTGTACTGCCAGATTGTCCGGATCAACAAAGCTGTGCGCGCCCTTGACAAGTGCGTTGGGGCTGGCGATCTTCAGTGCAACCACCTTGGACAGCTTATCGTTTAAGCGGTTGGTGTAGGAACCAATCTTTTCAGTCGGAATCATCTCAAAGCCCGGAATCTTTTCAAAAAGCTTGCCATTCGGGTCAAGTGTGACGGAACGCTTATCCTTGGAAAACTCCACGCCGCTGCCGCTTAATTTGACCTCTTCATTACCCTCGAGCCTCTTGGCGTATTCCGTAACCAGGGAATGGAGACTCATGGCCTCGCTGTTGATGAAAGCGTTGTTATAAATCGAGTTGCCCTTGGGGTAACCGGGATTTTCGTCTTCCACCATAGCGTTGACCTCAGGGTATTTCTCCAGCCAGACGGGACTGTCATACGGCACCGACTGGAACCGCAGCGGGATCGTATCGGTGGTTTCTTTGTCAAGAAGCTGCTTAACCGTCATACCAGCCTGCCGCGCATCAAACGGGATCGGGTTGCTGGTGCGCACAAAGATGTTGTTCGCGATCACATGGTCGCGTCCGCCGCCCATAAAGAAGCCCTTTTGGATGTTGTTGAAAATGTTGCCAAAGGCGGTCATCGAGCTCATCGCGTCGTCCATGTAGATCGCCGCGCGGCCGTGGGCTCCCTGCCCGTCGTCCATGTCATGGATATAGTTATAGGTAATTTTATTGCCGCGGGAGGTCATGTCACGGCCGGAATAGATCGCGCCCGCGTCGTCGGTCTCCTTGACCATGTCAAAGATCTCATTGTACTCGATGTTCATCTCCATACCGTTAAAGAGGATCGCGGTATGCGGGGAGTCGAACATGACGTTGTGCGACATCCTGGTGCCCACGCCATCGGGTGCGATGGCGGGGTTGTAGGTGCGCTTGATCTGCTGGAATTTTTCAAAGGTACAGTTTTCTACATAGATGTTGGCCGGGGTGATAGTCTGCTTGTCGCCCGAATCGATCGCCACGCCCTTGCCGCCGATGTTTTTGAAGTTACAGGAGGCTACGCCAACATCATACGCCTGGTTAATGGTGATAACGGCGTCCTGTATTTTGGAGAAACTGCATCCCTGGATGTTGTTGTTCTTGCCGCCCTCCATCCGGATCGCGCCCAACGCGTTGGTCTCAAAGCTGATGTTGGAAAAGGCGACGTTTTCTACGTCCTTCATGAGGACGAACTCTTTGTCAAGCTCGGTCAGCTCGATCTTTGCGTTATTCATGTCCGCCGGCGGGTAAAGGTACATCTTCATGGTGTTCTTGTCGATGTAATACTCGCCCGGGGCGTCGATTTCCTCAAACACGTTAAAGGCATAAAAACGCGCCATGGAGTTTTTCACGCCATAGGTGGTGGCGCGGTTGAATTTCAAGGTCTTTTTCTCGGTATCCCGTTCGGTGATCTGCAGGATATCGGTCGACCAGAGCACGCCCCAGTAGCCTTCCAGATAGACGTCCTCCAAATTGGTCCAGTTATTGATGTTGTTCACATCATACTGGATAATGCCGGGGTCGTTCTTCTGCTTCTCCGGCGGTATGTAATTGGGGCTGTTCGGCGGGTTTTTGTCCTCGCCATACTCACGGGTGGTAGTCCCCTCGTCGATGACCTTGGGAACGATATAATAATCATCGTTCGGCCAGCGGGCCAGACGCAGGGATTCGTCATTGAACAGCGCCTGCATGCTCGGCTTGGGGTCGAGTAGCTTTTCCACGCCCTGGGCGCTTAAATCGATCTCATAGATCTTGTCCTGCGCGGCTTTGGGCAGACGGGACAGCAATTCGGTATCGGTTACCTTTTTAAAATCGCCGCCGTTTAGGGTCGCGCCGCCGGTGATAACCACCTTTTCGCCCGGATAAGCGGTGTAGATGACCGGGGAACCCTCCGTGCCGGAATCCTCCGCGATTAGTTCCAGTGTCTTGTTGCGGAAATAGGACCCCTCGCGCAGATATACGCGGATGCCGCCCGCGGGAATCCCGGAGCCGTTTTTGAGCTTGCGCACCGCATCCCGCGCCGCCTCCAGTGTGGCGAACGGACTATTAATACTACCGTCGTTTTGGTCGTTCCCATCCGGCGCGACGTAAAAGGCGTTCACCTTCGCATTGTCTGCCGCTGTTACACCCAGCGGCAGACAGGCGGAAAACACCAACGTGCAGGCCAGCAGGAACAGCATTGTCTTTTTCCAGTTTTTCATTTTCTTGCTCCTCTCCTTCTTATTTAGAATGCTTCCCTATTTTAGCATATTGAGTTTGTAAAAGCAATATAAAATATTGGATTTTAAAAAAAGTATGGGGCAACAAAAAACCGAAGCATTTGGCTTCGGTTTTTGAATTCTATTGTTCGTTCGGCCGGTATTGACCAAAGGTTGGTTTGGGGCCGCACACCGGCTTTGCCCAGCGGATGGCGTTTTTGATGACCTGCATGATATCCTCCCGGTAGTAAATTGGATAGGTCTCGTGTCCGGGACGGAAATAAAAGATCTTGCCCAACCCGCGGTTATAGCAGCAGCCGCTGCGGAACACCTCGCCGCCGGAAAACCAGCTGATGAACACCAGTTCATCCGGCGCGGGGATGTCAAAGCGTTCCCCATAGGTTTCCTCGTTTTCAATCTCAATGTATTCGGGCAAATTTGCCGCAATCGGATGGCCCGGCTCAATCAGCCACAGCCGCTCCGTATCGCCGCTTTCCCTCCATTTGAGCTCGCCGCTGTTGGTTCCCATCAGCTTAGCGAACGGTTTCGAGGCATGGCCCGAATGCAGGGCGATAAAGCCCATCCCATCCAGCACCCGCTGGCACACCTTGCCGACGATCTCATCGGACACCTCGCCGTGGGCCATATGCCCCCACCAAAGCAACACATCGGTCGATGCAAGCACCTCATCGGTCAGGCCGTGTTCCGGCTCATCCAGCGTCGCGGTACGGATCTCCATATCCGCCTCAGTCCCAAGCATCGACGCGATCGCGCTGTGAATCCCGTCGGGATACACCTTTGCAACCGCCTCATCCTTCTTCTCGTGCCGGTATTCATTCCAAATCGTTACCCTGATCTTTTCCATCGTTCTTCTGTCTCCTTTTATCTAATATAATAATTGGCTTTCTATTCCGCCGGGGATTCCTCCGGAGCTGGAGGCGTCTCTTCCGGCGTCGGTTCTGCCGGCGGCTCCGTGGTTTCCGGCGTTACTTCCGCCGGGGGCGGCTCCGGTGTCTCAGGAGCCGGTTCAGCCGGAGGCGGAGCGGGCGTTTCCTCCGCAGGCGGCGGGGTTTGCTCCGGTGCGCCGGAGACTCCCACCTCTACGATCTTCTCGATTGGGCTGTAACGGCTGGTGGAAACAAATTCGGTCTTCTCTGTCACACCGTTGCGGGTGATCGTTTTATAGGTATTGACCACAGAACCGTTAGACCCGTTCTGCTTCACCCTCTCCTGCCCCGGCGCGAGGGAGGAGGTCTCCACCGTCCGCGTGGGGAAGGGGATGGTGGATGTGGTCGTATTGGTGATGGTCACCTTTTTGCCGGGATCGTCGTTGGTGCCCAGTATACTGATGGTCAGCGTTCCGCCGCTTGCGCTTGCGCTGACTTTGATTGGATACTTTGTGGAATTTCTGAATTTAAAATCAATGCTGGGGTAGGCGATCGTCGCGTCCTGCCCCGCCGGCAGGTAGGACACCGGCATCGAATGGTTGGTGCGGGTTACGATTTCAAGGTCCGCATAGAGCACCGCACTGTAGAGCGTGGAGGACACCTGACAGATGCCCCCGGCCAGTCCATCGGTAATCTCGCCGCCGACATAGACCTTCGCGTCCACATACCCCTCGGCATAGGAGCCGTGGCCGACGTTACCCGCGTAGGAGAACACCTCGCCCGGTGCGATCACCTGGCCGTTCATCTTTTCCGCCGCGATCCGCACATTGGTACTGCGGGCGGTATCCCCGGCGTTGTAACGGGTGGTGTAGGTGCCTAACGTGTCACCGAACACATCTGTTTTCAGGTCAGTTACCTTGACCTGCGGCTCGGTGAACTTCACAGGGATACGGCAGGGGTCCTCCCCCTTTTCCAAAATGCGCGCCGCTTCTTCCTTGTCAAAGTCCACCCCGACCACCTCACGCTCCAGCACCATCTCATGGTTCACGGTGGTGTAGCGCGCATCCTGCGGCTCTTTATAAAACTGTTCGTACAGCTTTTCCACATCCACCGGCTCCGGCTCGGCCAGTCTGGTTTGCAGGGTAATCTTCAGCTCCTGCGCGTTTTTGACACAATGTAAAATATCCTGATATAGCTTATCCTCGTCAAAGACCTGTCCGGCCTTGCCTCTATGTACCACAATCTCCCCGCCGTCCAGTTCAGCCGAATAAGGGGTGACAGGCTCTTTGATTGCCTCCTGCACCGGCTGGAGCTTTTCCGACAGCTTCTCTTTGTCAAAGGACAGCTGCGGCTCGACCGCCGCGCCTTTCACGCGGGCGCTCACCAGCTCGCCCATCCGCCGGAAGGGATTGCCGCTTTTGCCGACGTCATCCGCCGCGTCGAGCACCGCCTGGTAATCAAACGCCGCGTCCACGTCGGACAGGCGGAACTCCGCCTTTGCCTGATTATATTGCAGCGTTACGGTCTGGTCCCGCAGTACGCCGCTAAACTCCTTTTCCAGCTTTTCATAGGCCTCGCCGTACTGCAGCCCGCCAATCTCCACACCGGCGACGTTCACGCCGCTTGCAATATCACTGACAAAATAACTGGCGTAGCACAGATAGGCCGAGCTCAGCACAAGCAGCGCCGCAACTACTGCCACGGCAATCAGGACTGCTTTTTTCCTGCCAAATAGCCGTCCTCTTTTTGGGGTCCTCTTTCGGTTTTCACTCAAGGCTTTTCACTCTCCTTTAGAAAAGGGATGATAAACGCCGTCGTCTGCATTCGGAAGCTGCACCAGTCATGCCAGTTGGAGGTATTGGTACGCAGGTTTTCCGCGATTTCAGACAGCTTGTCTGTGTCAGCTTCGATGTATTCGCAGATTTCATCCTCGGTCGCGTCGGCCAAAATCTCCCCGCCGGTTTCGCGCAACCAGAACACGAAGGAGGCAAACGAAAGCGACTCTCCCTCACAGCTAATGTGGTAGCGTACCGCGCCCAGAAAGCGTTTCATCTCGACGGCCAGCCCCAGCTCCTCCGCAATTTCACGGTGCAGGGCATGGAGAATGTCCTCCCCAAACTGCACCCCGCCGGTCGGGATGCGGTACACCCCGTCGGGATAAAACTCGGTGCGGATGACGATGAACTTCCCGTTTTTACGCTGCACCGCAAACGCTACCTCACACCAGCGGTCTACCTCAAGTTTATGCTGAAATTCATGAAAAAATTTCTTATTTTTAAAGTCCAGGCGCACCTCTTCGACCTTCCCGCTGCCGCAGAACTGCGCATTGAGCCTGGCAAATGCCTCGTCAAACCTGTCCAAATATCCTGCATCCCCTTTCCCTGCGTTTCGTTTGTTTCATTCATAGCATCAATTTTACCGCTACTAAGCAACTTTGCTTTCTTTGAATGAAATCCTTATACCGGCAGAAACGTTCCTGTTGAAACCAAAGTTGCTTACATTATATCCTATATTTTAACGCCTGTAAACAGTTTGAACAAGAATTTTTTACCTCCCGCACAGAAAAAGCGGAGTCATATCCCCACCCCCTTTCCAATATAATAGATGATATACACAAAGCATAAAGGAGAAGAGGGCATGAGAAGAAAATTCAGAGCAAAGGCGGTTGTGATCCGGCCCAAAAAAATCGCGGCGTTCGGTGGATTTATTTTAATCGCGGCGTTTGCGGTTTCCCATATAAACGTTAGCATACCCTATCAGGCGGAGCGCGCAAAAGCATATTTAGGCGGCGCGGTAGCCGCCATTGGCGCGGGTGAGGAACGTCCCGCGCGCGCCGGAGGGCCGCTGGAGCTGCTGGCGCGCAGCAGCGTCATGTTCGCGTCCGCCACACCGCTTTCAGACGGCACACAGGCAAAGGCGGAGCTGCCTGACATCGACCGCCCCGGCGACCCGTCCCCCTCCGCCGCCCCACAGGATCATCCGGCGCAGAGTATTCCAAGCGAAGGGCTTGAGCTTCGCAACCAGACAAGCTATACCCCTGACACCGCCGCTCTCGCCGCCGCGAATATCGACTACCTGCCGGTCAAAAAGGACGAACCACAAGTATTAATTGTACATACCCACACCAGCGAGGGCTACAACCCCCATGAGCGATCCGGCGACGAGAGCCAGAATGTCGTCTCCATCGGCAATACGATTGAACGCATCCTCACCGAGCGCGGCGTCAATGTGATTCACTCCAAAACGGTGCATGACACAAACTATAACGGTTCCTACGGCCGGAGCTTAGAAACCGTGACCGCCATATTGAATGAAAATCCGGGTATCCGGGTGGTGCTGGACGTTCACCGCGACGCCCTGAGCGCGGAGGATGGCTCCAGCCTGCGGTTAGTCTCCGACGTCAACGGCAGGAGCGCCGCGCAGTATATGCTGGTGCTCGGCACCGACGAGGGCGGCCTGCCGCACGAAGGCTGGCAGGAAAATCTCAAGTTCGGCCTCCGCCTTCAACAAAGGATGAACGACAAATACCCCGGCCTGGCCCGCCCGCTGAACCTGCGCAAAGAGCGCTTCAATCAGCACATGGCCCCGGGTATGCTGATCGTGGAATGCGGCGCGAGCGGCAACACGATGGAAGAAGCACAGTACGGCGCGGAGCTGTTCTCCGACTGCCTCGCTGGTATCTTATTGGGAGAATAGAACAAAATAGTGTTATTTTATAACAGTATTTTACTATCGATATGTTTTTGTTTCCTATATAATAGAGGCAAACAAAAAGAAGGGTGTGATTGACCAATGAAAAAGATTGCATGTTTATTCGTGCTGGCGCTTACGCTCGCTATCAACGCCAGCGTATTTGCCGCGCAGCCTGTGGCAGGCAAGGTATTGAACACCAACCCCACCTTTGACGAAGGAATCAGCGGCTGGGAGAAAAATGGCGGGGGCGGCACCACGCTTTCATCCGACACCGGCGGACGGGACGGCTCCAATTGTTTAAAGGTCAATGTAACGAACAATACTTCCTCTTACGACTCGGCATCCCCAAAGCAAACGATTACCTTTCAAACGGGAAAGACATACACCGTTTCCGTATGGATCAAGTATCCGGCCACAGCGGACGGCGGCAGCTACACCTTCAACCACGCCCTGCGGATGGACATGGGCGCCAACAACACACTGAAGATATCTTATCAGGATGGCAGTACAGCCGAAGGCCGCTATCCATACCTCATCAAAACAGCCGCGGTCAGCGGAACCGAATGGGTCAAGCTGGAACAGACCTTTACGGTTGATAAAATTACGATCGGGGGCACGGAGGCCAGCAGCGCTGCCAAGGCGGTTTATATCAACCGCGAAAAGGGCGGCGATTACGACAGCGGCCGGGTCAGTTTCTGGGTGGACGATTTTTATATCATCGAACACCAGGACACGCAATATTTTGATGTGACCATTGCCACGGAAGGAAACGGCAAGGTATTGGCCGACGGGCAGGCGGTTGCAAACGGCGGCACAGTCCCAGTGGCAGGCGGCGAAAGCAAGTCCTTCACCCTCCAGCCGGATGAGGGCTGGAAGATCGGTGCGGTGTCCGCGGGTGGCCAGGCGCTTACACCGGACAGCAATGGGATCGTAACGATAGACAACATCTCCGAGGCACTCACACTGTCCGTGACCTTTACTGAAAAGACGGTACAGGAACCTGCATTTTCCGGCGCGCCCCAACTGTTTGAGGGGATTCATACCCCGGACGGAGGGATTCCCTGTTATTGCTCCACCGTGTTCTCCGCTATCAACCCAGGGTATGGATGGGATATTGTAACATACGGTATGGAAATTTTCGAAAAAGGCGCCGTTGTCTCCCTGCCTCTGGAAGCGGAGATTTGCGGCACCGATGGAAAGTATGGCATCAAGGTATACGGTCCCGCTTTGGAGAACGGCAAGACCTATGTGATGCAGCCATACATGGTTATCAAAAGCAAGGCAGACCAGTCCGTAAAAACAGTGCGCGGCCCTGAAAAGGAGTTTACCGTAAGCTGATTTTGTTCAGTAAAACACCCCGCCTTATGAACAGAATGGTTCATAAGGCGGGGTGTTTTGTCTATTTCGACTGCCGGTAGAACTCCTTGAGCTCCGCTTTCACGTCGTCCGGCAGGTTGTGCCAGCGCACATTGCGCAGCGCTCCCTCCAACGCGCACAGCCGGTTATAGCAGGCGGATGGGTCAAACGCCTTGATCCGAAGCCATGCCTCCCGGCTCCCGACCGCGCGAAGCTGTTCCACGGTTTCAATATCCGCGCGCTGCAATTGTTTTTCCAGCTCTTTTCCGATATTGGGGAGATCGGACAGCTTTTCCATGTTGCCCCCTCTTTTCTGTTGCTTTATTTTACCGAAACGACTTCATACCCAGCCTCTTCGATCGCGCTTTTTAAGGTGTCCTCCGCCACATCGGACGAGAGGGTTACAAAAGCGGTCTTTTTATCCAGATCGACCGTCGCCTCCACGCCCGCGATGGCGTTTAACGCCTGTTCCACCCGGCCGGAGCAATGCGAACAGCTCATGCCCTCGATTACCAGTTCTTTTTTCATGCCGTCACCTCCTTGGATATTCTTTGTGTTTCGTGTTATAGAATCCCGTTCCGCTTGCACACGTTTGCGGGACGGCTTGAACCATTTTAAACGAAGCGCGTTCATCACAACGCATATCGAGCTGAGGCTCATGGCGGCCGCTCCGAACATCGGGCTTAACTTCCAGCCGAACAGGGGAGCAAACACACCCGCCGCAAGCGGGATACCGAGCGAGTTATAAAACAGTGCCCAAAACAGGTTTTCCTTGATGTTGCGTATGACGCTCCGGCTGAGCTGCACAGCGGTCACGGCGTCTAACAGGTCGCTGCGCACCAGCACGATGTCCGCCGATTCCAGCGCGACGTCGGTTCCCGCGCCGATGGCGATTCCAACGTCCGCACGCACCAGCGCGGGCGCGTCGTTGATCCCGTCGCCCACCATGGCGACCCGCTTACCCTCTGCCTGGAGGCGGGCAACCTCCCGTTCCTTATCCTGCGGCAGCACCTCCGCGACGACATGGCCGATTCCAACCTGCCGGCCGATGGCATCTGCCGTCCGTTTGTTATCGCCGGTAAGCATGGTCACATCGATTCCAAGCGCGGAAAACCGTTCCACCGCCTCGCGGCTGGTATCCTTAATGACATCCGCAACAGCGATTACGCCGAGCACCCGTTCACCATCGGCAAAAAAGAGTGGGGTTTTCCCCTCGTCCGCAAACCGGCCGGACAGCTCGCGGTATTCCTCCGCCGGTACGCCGCGCTCAGAGAGCATGGCGGTGTTGCCCGCATAATAACTGCGGCCGCCGATGCTGCCTTCCACCCCGCGGCCCTGTACGGATAAAAAGTCATCCACCGGCTCGGGTTCGATCCCCCGCGCTGCCGCTTCGCGCAGCACCGCCTCGGCAAGCGGATGTTCGGACGGCTTTTCCAGCGAGCAGGCGATCCGCAGGAGTCCTTGCTCATCCATCGGCGGCGTGGGGACAATATCGGTCACGGCAGGCTTGCCCTCGGTCACCGTACCGGTTTTATCCAGCACCACCGCGTCAATTTTATGCGCGATCTCAAGCGACTCGGCGGATTTTACCAAAATCCCGTTTTCCGCGCCCTTGCCGGTGCCGACCATGATGGCGGTCGGGGTTGCAAGCCCCAGCGCGCATGGGCAGGAGATGACCAGCACCGCCATCCCGACCGACAGCGCCGAGGAATCCCCCAAAAAGGCCCACACGAGGGTTGCCACGACCGCGATCCCGATGACCACCGGCACAAACACCCCGCTTACCTTGTCCGCCAGGCGCGCAATCGGTGCCTTAGAAGACGACGCCTCATCCACCAGCCGGATGATCTGGGAAAGCGCGGTATCATCCCCTACCTTTTCCGCACGGAACTTGAAGAACCCGGAACGGTTCATACTTGCGCTCATTACCTTATCGCCCGGGCTTTTTTCCACCGGCATACTCTCGCCGGTCAACGCCGACTCGTCTACCGAGGAGGCGCCGCCGGTCACCACACCATCCACCGGGATGCGCTGGCCGGGACGAACGATCACGATATCACCCACCATAACCTCGCCGACCGGGATTTCTACCTCTTCTCCATTTCGTTCCACCAGCGCGGTATCGGGCGCAAGCTCAATGAGCTTGGTGATTGCGTCCGACGTGCGGCTTTTCATCCGCGTCTCCAGATATTTTCCCAATGTAACCAGGGCTAAAATCATCGCAGCGGATTCAAAATACAGATCCATCATCAAATGGTGCGCCGTCATGGAATCCCCATGCCCCAGCGCAAAGCCGATGCGATAGAGCGCGTACACCCCATACACCATCGCGGCAGAAGTGCCCAGCGCAATCAGCGAGTCCATATTCGGCGAACGCTTCCACAGCGCACGAAAGCCTACGCTGAAATAGGTATGGTTGACCGCCACGATCGGCAGACACAGCAAAAACTGAGTCAGGGCAAACACCGCCGCATTCTCGGTTCCCAAAAAGACCGGCGGAATCGGCAGCCCCGCCATGTGTCCCATGGACAAATAAAACAGCGGGATCAAAAAGAGAAACGAAACCCACAGTCGCCGTTTCATTTCGGCTAGCTCCTCGGACGGCCCGCCCTTTGGCTGCACGGCCGCGGACTGCGCCCCCTGCCGGAACGCATCGTATCCCGCGCCGCGCACCGCGGCAATGATTTTATTTTCATCCGACTTTCCTTCGTCAAACGATACCTGCATGGTATTGCGCAGCAGATTGACCTCGACGGATGCGATCCCGTCCAGCTTTCTGACGCTCTTTTCCACATTCGCCGCACAGGCCGAGCAGGTCATACCACGCACATCAAACTTCATTTTGGCCAAATTTACCACCCCTTACAATAGCATACACCCTTTTTCCTAGTTTGTAAATAATCGGTTTTATTTATTCATTTACAAATTTCTTTAAAAAAATCAATACTTTTCTTGACAATCCGCCATTTTTTCACTATAATAGGGAGTAAGCGGTAAACAAATGGTGAAGGAGGGCACGGCATGAGCGTTGAAAGCGTTGCATACGAGCAGATGTCGGATGAAGAAATCATCGTTCTGGCCAAGGCCGGTAATCTGCCTGCCCTCGAATACATTCTCAACAAATACACCAATTTTGTGAAATCGCGCGCACGCCCTTATTTTCTGATGGGCGCCGACCGGGAAGATATTATCCAGGAAGGTATGATCGGGCTGTATAAGGCGATCCGTGATTTTAAGAGCGAGAAGCTTTCCTCTTTCCGCGCGTTTGCGGAAATCTGCATCACGCGCCAGATTATCACCGCAATCAAAACGGCGACGCGGCAGAAGCATGTCCCGCTGAACTCGTACGTTTCGCTGAGCAGGCCGGTGTTCGATGAAAATTCGGACAAGACCTTAATTGACCTGATCGCGGAAAACAAGTGCATCGATCCGGAGGAGCTGTTCATTAACAAGGAAAATTACCGGTCGATGGGGGTTCGGATCACCGAGATTCTAAGCGAGATGGAGCTGCGGATTTTGTCCCTTTATCTGGAGGGAAAATCCTATCAGGAGATGTCTCAGGAGCTGGGCAAGCAGGTCAAATCAATTGACAATGCCCTCCAGCGGGTGAAGCGCAAGCTGGAAAAACAGATTATGAAGGCCTCCAAGCAGTAACAGGTGCGCGTTTTAAAACGCTACGGCGTTGCGTGGCAGTGTGGGTTATGGAGGCAGAACTGACAATGGAAAATGGTATGCGGGTATAGCTCAATGGTAGAGTATCGGCTTCCCAAGCCGGTTGTGCGGGTTCGATCCCCGTTACCCGCTCCATATATATGTCCTATATCCTGCCGGTTTTTGGCAGATGGCATTGCCGGGCGTTGTTTTGCGCACCGGTTCGGTTCAAATCCGATAGGGGCAAAGATAATTATAAAGCGAGGGGATATCCAATGTACGAAGACAAGACGTTGACCTGCAAGGACTGTGGAGAAGAGTTCGTTTTCACCGCCGGAGAACAGGAGTTCTACGCGGAAAAAGGCCTTCAGAACGAACCACAGCGCTGCAAAGAATGCCGCGCGGCGAAGAAAAAGGCGTATAATCAGAACAGAGAGATGTTCACTACCGTCTGCGCCGACTGCGGTAAGGAAGCGGTTGTTCCGTTTGAGCCTAAGACGGATAAGCCGGTTTATTGCAGCGATTGCTTTGAAAATCACAGATAATCCCCAAAGCTTGCGGATTTGAAGTGTCCTGTAACAACGACAGGTGTCAAAAGCCAGTGTTTTCACACTGGCTTTTTATTTTGCTTGCTTGTATTTGTTTCTACCGTATGATAAAATGAGTGCATAAGGTTGTGATATGGTTTTTGTGGAGGGGATAAGATGGAATACCTGCACGCACGGGATTTTGAAATTTTGCCGCTTCGATGCGGATACCATTACAGTTTTCCGGGAATGGACAAGGGGACAGACTATTCGCTTCCGCAACGACGCTTAATCCTGTATGAGCTGGACCTTTTTACCACCCCTGGTATTACCGAGATCGACGGTACGGCCATCGAGTTTGAAAAGGGCAGCGTTTGCTTTCGCAGGCCCGGCCAGCTCAACCGCCATCTGTGCGAGTATGAGTGCATCTTTTTGCAGTTCGATATCATCAGAAAGGATGATTATGCTGACTACCGTGTCTGTGATCACATCCGCTATGACCACATCCTAAACCAGCTGCCGCTGAAATTTCCCGCCGAGCAATGCGGCGAACTGAAGAATATCATCAACCGGATCTATGACTGCTACACCATTGACACCGAGTTTTCCTCACTGATGGTGAAATCCCAACTATACCTGCTTCTGGCTTACCTGCATCAAACGGCCTGCGAGGACAAGCTGCCGTTTTTGCACTATAACACATCAATTAAGGAAGCGATCCGCTATATCCACAAGCACCTCGACCGCGACCTGTCGATCCAAACAGTCGCGGAGTGGGTCGGCCTCAGCCCAAAATATTTTCAGAAGGTTTTTCGGGAATCCACGGGTAAGACCCCCAACGAATATATAATAGAAGAAAAGCTGACCAAGGCCAAGGCGCTGCTGCGCCAGACCGATAAGCCGGTCAGCGACATCGCCTTTGAATGCGGTTTCACTAATTTTTCCTATTTTTCCCGCATATTCAAAAAACGCTTGAACAAAACGCCACAGGAATACAGAAACGCCAAACAGCCCCTGATGCCGGAAAAGCTTTGGTCGTCCTCTGTTTTGTCCTGGGAGGATAGCATTTACTGTTACCACGACTCGCTTCGCGCACAAGGACAGGAAAAAATTAGGATTCTGGTGGAAAACGGAAATATTCGGTTTGCAGGCAAGGACTATTTTATCAGCGACGAGCTGTCGGGGGAAACGATTGTCCTAATGCGGTTTGACAACAGTAACAGTAATATATGGGGGGTCATTTATCACGACATATTGCTCGGAACGATCGATGCGAAGAAGAAGGTTATGCTTTACAAGCAGTTTCCCGTTCTCATCGATCAGGAAATGCGATATGAACGACAAAATAAAAAACAGTAACGCCCCCCTTTATCCCACGGCGGGCCGGCGCATATCAACGC
>CABSMD010000001.1 GCA_902478725.1 uncultured Clostridia bacterium | reverse complement strand
GATGTCCACAACAAGAATGCGCTTTCCCAGCTCCGCCAGGCTCGCGCTCAGGTTGACGGCCGTCGTCGTCTTTCCCACGCCGCCTTTTTGGTTGACTATCGCTACCACTTTGCCCACAGAAACACCCTCTTACAATTGATTGTCTTATTATACCATAAAATTTAGTGCTACTAAGGCAACTTCGCTTTCTTTGAAATAAATATTTTATCGGCAGAAACTTTCCTGTTGAAACCGAAGTTGCTTATATTATACCATAAAATTTAGTGCTACTAAGACTTCGCTTTCTTTGAAATAAATTTTTATACCGGCAAATACTTTCCTGTTGAAACCAAAGTTGTTTATATTATATCATAACCTTATCAAAAATAAAAGGGGTAATTTTATAGGCAATACAAAAGGCCCAAATTTTTTATTATTTGGGCCTTTTGTTTCACGTGAAACAATTTATTTTGGGATGATGATCGAGTATTCGATGTGGTCGTCAAACTCCTTCTTCTCAGAGACCGCCGCGACTCCGGAATTTTTCATTGTGTCCAGTGCTTGGTTGATTGTGTTAAGGAATAGCCTCACGTCCTTTGACACAATCGGCCGCATTGCCTTTTTCTTGCGCTTGGGTAGCTTTTCCTCCGCAAAGGAGTTGGACAGATACTGTTCGATCAGTTCCTCGCTGTCCTTGACATTGAGGTTTTTTTCTATGATCTGGTCGAGCACCTCAAGCTGTGCCTGCTCATGCGGCAGTTTCAAAAGAGCCCGCGCGTGCCGTTCGGTGAGGTTGTGTTCGCTGATGAGCCGCTTCACCGGGTCAGCCAGCTTCAACAGACGCATCTTGTTGGCAATTGTCGATTGGTTCTTGCCGATCCGTTCGGCAAGCATCTCCTGCGTCATTCCATGTACGTTTACCAACTGATGGAATGCGTTGGCCTCCTCCATAAAAGACAAATCCCGTCTTTGCAAGTTTTCAATCAGAGCCACCACTGCGGAATCGTCGTCGGTCATCTCTTTGATGATAACCGGAACCTCCTGTAAACCTGCCTGTGTCGCGGCCTTCAGCCGGCGTTCCCCGGCGATCAGCTCATAGGTATCCTTCTTTTTCCGCACCAATAATGGCTGTAGGATACCAAACTGCTTGATCGACAGGCACAATTCATTGATCGCTTCGGTGTCAAATTCCTTTCTTGGCTGATAGGGGTTTGCTACAACCTTCTCTATCTCAACGGTATAAATCTTGTCCTTATCTATCTTTTCGGCCCCGAATCCAAAAAATGCCATTCCAGTTCCTCCTCTTATGTATCAAAGATCTTCTGCAAATATACCATAAATCTTACTGCTACTAAGCAACTTTAGTTTCTACGAATAAAACTATTTATACCGGTAGAAACTTTCCTGTTGAAACCAAAGTTGCTTACATTATACCATATATTTCCCAGAATGGAATAGGGAATCGTTCGACATTCCCCAAAAATCTTTCTTCTTTTATCTCATTTATATAGGGTTTTTCGACGGTTTTCCCGCCTTTCTGGGATATTTTAAGGGAGTGGAGGCTGTTTTTTCTATCAAAATAAGTCGTCTTGTGTGGTCATCAATCGAAACCGGCATTGAATTTTTCGTATTTCCCCCAAGAACATGGATAGCGTTTGCAGCCTCTTCCTGCTCCTGTGCGGCCTGTTTCCCCTTCATGGCTATCAGGTGTCCCCCCACCTTCACAAACGGCAAACAAAGCTCGCACAGCACGTTAAGAGGGGCGACCGCACGGGAGAGTGCGATGCCGAACCGTTCCCGCCATTCGCCGCGCGCCGCATCTTCCGCCCTCGCGTGCACCGCTGTTACATTGTTGAGTCCCAAAGACGAAATGACCGTATTCAAAAACTGCACCCGTTTTTGCAGGGAATCCAGCAAAATAAAGCTGGTGTCCGAAAAACAGATGGCAAGCGGCAGGCCCGGAAATCCCGCGCCCGACCCTACGTCTATTACCATTTCATCCGGCGCGAACAGCCCGGTTTGAGCACAGCTGATGCTGTCCAAAAAATGACGTACTGTCACAGCGGCGGGGTCGGTAATCGCGGTAAGATTCATCCGTTCGTTCCACTCGACCAGCAGGGCATAGTATTGCTCAAACTGTGAAAGCTTTTCTTCGGTCAGCGCAATTCCAAACGTGTGCGCACCCGTCTCTAAAATATTCCGCATCATGGCCGCCCCCTACTTTTTCAAATAAACCATCAGCACCGCCAAATCCGCTGAGGATACGCCTGAAATACGCGACGCCTGTCCCAGCGACGCGGGCTGAATCTTTTTGAGCTTCTGCCGCGCCTCAATCCGCAGACCATATACCGCGTCATAATCGGTATCCGGCGGTATCTTTTGTCCTTCCAGCCGTCTAAACTGCTCTACCTGCTGCATCTGCTTGTCAATGTAGCCCTTATACTTAATCGAAATTTCCACCTGCTCGCGTACCGCGTCAGGGAGCTGTCCCCGCGCGTTGTCGGCAAACTCCAGTTCTTCATACCCGATGCTGGGGCGCTTCATGAGGTCTGATAGCTTCGCGCCCGTTTTTAAGGGTGGCTGCCCCTTTTGCTCCAAAAAGGCGTTGATCTCCTCTCCCGGGGCGACCGTCGTTTTTTCCAGCCGTGCGATTTCCTGTTCAATCAGGCGTTTCTTTTCCAAAAAGCGCGCGTAGCGCTCCTCTTCAATCAGGCCGATTTGGTAGCCAAGCGGGGTCAGCCGCATGTCCGCGTTATCCTGCCGGAGCAGCAGGCGGTATTCCGAGCGTGCGGTCATCATCCGGTAGGGCTCGTGCGTCCCCTTTGTCACCAGATCGTCGATCAGCGTTCCAATATACCCCTGCGCGCGGTCCAACACCACCGGCTCCCGCCCTAAAACCGCGTGCGCCGCGTTGATGCCCGCCATCAGCCCCTGCGCTGCCGCCTCCTCATAACCGGAGGAGCCGTTGAACTGTCCCGCGCCGTATAATCCCCTGATCTGCTTGGATTCCAGCGTGTGGTTGAGCTCCGTGGGGTCGACACAGTCGTACTCAATGGCATACCCGGTGCGCATGACCTGCACCCGTTGAAGGCCAGCGACCGAGCGCAAAAATTTGAGCTGCACATCCTCGGGCAGACTGCTCGACATTCCCTGTACATACATTTCCTTGGTGTGAAGACCGGTCGGCTCAATGAAAATCTGGTGCCGTTCCTTGTCTGGAAACCGTACCACCTTGTCCTCGATGGAGGGGCAGTAGCGTGGCCCGATTCCCTCTATTTTTCCGGAATACAGCGGCGAACGGTGCAGATTTTCGCGGATGATCCGGTGAGTTTCCTCATTGGTGTAGGTCAGCCAGCAGGAAGCCTGGTTGTGTAACCTCTCCTCCGTCTCAAACGAAAATGGGATTACCGGCTCGTCTCCGAGCTGTTCCTCCATCTGGTCATAATCCAGACTGTCCGCGTGGACGCGCGCCGGCGTTCCGGTCTTAAACCGCATCAGCGTCAGCCCGGCGTCCCGCAGACAAGCGCTTAACGAGGTTGCCGCAAACATCCCGTCCGGCCCGCCTGTGTAAGCGGTCTCCCCAATAATAATCTTTCCCTGTAAATAGGTGCCGCTTGCAACAATAGCCGCCTGTACCCGGTAGATTGCGCCAATATGTGTCTTGACCCCGGTTACCTTCTTTTTGTCAAATAAAAGTTCAGTGATTTCACATTGCTTGATGTCGATTCCCGGCTGGTTTTCCAGCCGTTCCTTCATCTCCATCTGATACTGCCTGCGGTCTGCCTGCGCCCGCAGGGAGTGTACCGCCGGGCCCTTGCCGCGGTTTAGCATCCTTGATTGGATGAATGTCTTGTCAATGACCTTCCCCATCTCGCCGCCCAGCGCGTCGATTTCTCGTACCAGGTGCCCCTTGGAGGTCCCGCCGATGCGGGGGTTGCAGGGGAGGTTGGCGACCGCATCCAGATTCATGGTAAACAGCGCGACGCGGCAGCCCAGCCGTGCGGCTGCAAAAGCCGCCTCGATTCCCGCGTGCCCGCCGCCGATTACCGCAATGTCATATTCACCCGCTTCGTATACCGTCATAGCATTATCCCCATTTCGTCAGCTACATTCGTTCTTTTTCCTGTTCTCCCGTTATTAAGGGCCCTTGCGCGCCTTTTTGCACGCATCCGGCTCCTTATTTCCCAACACAAAACTGGGAAAAAATCTTTTGTACCACCTCTTCATTGACCGAAACGCCGGTCACCTGCCCCAATTGCTCGCAGGCCCGCCCAATGTCAATCGATACCACGTCCATTGGAATACCTGCGGCGATTGCATCCTGCGCGTCACACAGACTGCGGCGGGCCTGCTCCAGGCATTGCTTATGGCGGACATTGCTCAAAAGCGGTTCGTTTTCGCGCATATTGCCCGCCGTGCGTGTGGCCATCTCATAGATGCGCTCAAAAAGGCTGTCCAAGCCCTTCCCATCCCGGCAAGACAGCGCAATCTGTATGCCGTCCACTCCCGCCTGGCTTAAATCCCGTTTTAAATTCACCGTCTCCAGTCGCTGTGGCAAGTCTGCCTTATTCTGTACTACAATGCAATCCTTTTCCTTTAAAAGTGGAATGATCGTATCCTTTTCTTCATAAACCTGGCTGCCGTCAACCACATACAGAACCAGGTCGCTTTGGGTAATCATCTCCTTGGAGCGTTCCACCCCAAGCCGTTCCACAATGTCGTCGGTCTCGCGGATGCCCGCCGTATCCAACAGCCGTACCGGCAGCCCTCGGATCTCGATCATTTCCTCCACCACATCGCGGGTGGTGCCTGCGATGTCTGTCACAATCGCCCGCTGGCAGTCCAGCATGGCGTTAAAAAGAGAGGATTTCCCCGCATTGGTCTTACCTACTATCGCAACAGAGTATCCCTCCCGCAAAAGCCTGCCGACCGAAAATCCATCCAATAATCTGTCTATCTGACAAATCCGTTCCCCGATCTCCTGCGCAAACTGTGCGGTCTCCCATTCCTCGATCTCCTCATCCGGGAAATCAATCACCGCCAATATACGTGCGTGGATCGACAGCAGAGCGTCCCGGATTTCATTGATCTGAGCTGCGATGCCGCCCGCCATCTGGCCGGCCGCGTTGTAAACGCTGCCCGACCCCTTTGCCTGGATCATGTCGATCACTGCCTCCGCTTGGGAAAGATCGAGCTTGCCATTAATAAAAGCGCGCTTGGAAAATTCGCCCGCCTCTGCCAGCCGGGCGCCCGCGTGGATTACCGCTTCAAGCACCATCTCCCGTACCCGGCGCCCGCCGTGACAGTTAATCTCGACAGTATCCTCTCCGGTGTAGGAGTGCGGCGCGCGGAACACCGCGCACAAAACCTCGTCGATGATACGGCCATCCCATACAATCCGGCCGAACGCAAACGAATAGGCCGGCAGATCACAAAGCCTTTTCCTGCCATCCCAAATTTTCTCAGCAATTGCAACCGCCCTGTCCCCGCTGATCCGCACAATCGCAACCGCGCCCACACCTGGACCCGTCGCAACTGCCGCAATGGTTTCGGTTTCCTTCACGCTTTCGCCCTCCTTTTTCTATGCAAATACTCAAAAAAGCTGCCTGTGGCGCATACGGTTTCCGCCTGCGCTGCCGACAGCTTTTGATTTTTCATTTTTAATCCTCTGCCACCCGGTGTTCTGGCCTGCGCTCCGGCCTGCGGTTCATATCCTGCCTGGGCCGCTGGTTGTATCCGCCGCGCCTCTGCGCCCCCTTGGGGCTGATAATAATCTTGCGGTTTGGCTCATCCCCGACGCTGAAGGTCGAAACCTCCTTGTCGTCCTGAAGCGCGGAATGGATGATCTTTCTCTCATACGAATTCATCGGCTCCAACGATACGTTACGCTTGGTGCGCTTGGCCTTTGCCGCCAGACGGTTTGCGAGGCCGATCAGGGTCTTTTCCCGTTCGCTGCGGTAGTTTTCAGTATCGAGTGACACCTTACAATACTCCTCCGATGCGCGATTGACCGCCAGCGTTGTCAGATACTGCAGGGCATCCAGAGTTTCACCCCGTCTGCCGATTACCGCGCCCATCTCGTCTCCGGTCATCTCAATTTTGACTTCGTTTTCCTCCACCTTAGTAGTAATTTCAACAGTCAGGCCCATCTTTTCGAATATGCTCTGCAAAAACCGTTCGGCTTGTGCTTCAATGCCGCCCGCCTCTATCTCGTCATCCTCGATGACCGATACCTTGACTCTTGCGGGCTTGGACATAAACCCGAACATGCCTTTGTGTTCCTTTTCCAGAATCTCAATCTGCGCGTCCTCACGCGCAACCCCCAACTCAGAGAGCGCCGCCTCGATTGCCTCTTCTATCGTTCTGCCCTCTTTTTCAATCTCTCTGTTCATTTTTTCGGCTCACCGCCCTTCTTCTTTTTCACTTCAATCACATCATCCTCAAGCTTGCTCCGCCACATCCTGTTTAAGAACACCTGCTGCAACAGCGACAGAACATTGTTCACGATCCAGTACACACCAACGCCCGCCGGCATGATAAAACAAAAATACGCGGTCATGAACGGGAAAATAATCATCATGCTGTTGTTCATCGACGCGGCTGGGTTGTCCCCCGCCGGCATCGGCTGCGCAGCGGCTGCAAACTTGCTGGTCAAAAAGGTGGTCACACCCGCGAGCAGCGGGATGATCCACAGAATGTTAAATACACTCAGCTGTGGCGTTTGCGCCAAATTCAGCCCCAAAAAGGTAAAATCGATCGGCTCGATCGCGTGGGGCAGGATGTCGGATAGCTTTGCAATCGCGTCCGGCGTAAGAGCGTTGGCGATGTCGATCTCCTTGGTCATCAGCGCATTGGCGTTTGAGAGGTCGATGCCGAGCGCGAGTCGTTCCACGATCTGCTTAATGGTGTCAAAGCTCAAATTAAGAATATATGTCACCGGCTGATAAATCACCCGGTATAATGCAAAGATGATCGGAAGCTGAATCAACATCGGCAAACAGCCCGCCGCCGGGTTGATGCTGTGCTTTTCATACAGCTTCATGGTTTCTTTTTGCAGCTTTTCCTTATCGTTCTTGTATTTTTTGTTGATTACCTGCAGCTCCGGCTGGATTTTCCTTATTTCCATGGAAGACTTCTGCTGCTTGATGGCAAGCGGCAACGTCACCAGCTTGATCAGCAGGGAAAAGAGGATAATTGCCAGGCCGTAATTCTTCACGATTTCATAGATAAACCGCAGGATCGGCCCTAAGACCGGCGCCAAAAACGCCAAAAAGTTTAACATCTAGTATATATTCCTCCTATTTTACGGGGTCATAGCCGCCGGCATGGAACGGATGGCATTTCAAAATCCTTTTTATCGCCATCAACCCGCCCTTTGCCGCGCCGTAGGTTTCAACCGCAGTCAGCGCGTATTGCGAGCAGGTGGGATAAAACCGGCAGCAGGGCCGTTTCAGGGGAGAAATAAATCTTCGGTAAAACCGGATCATCGCAAGTAAAACCCGTTTCATTCCCTACCCTCTTTCCGAAGCAGTCCCGCCTGTTTGAGAAGCTGTTCCATTGCTTTTCGTATCGTGTAAAAATCGGCGTACCGCGCCTTCATCCGCGCGACAAAGATGATATCGTACCCCATGTCGATTGATTCTTCCATTAGCCTGTAATTCTCTTTGACCAGTCTTCTGATCCGGTTACGCACCACAGCCTTGCCTATTTTTTTGGTCACCGTAATTCCAAGGCCGTTGCCCTTATTGCGGTTTTTTCTGTAATAGAGCACCAGATACTTTCCGGCAAGCGAGCTTCCCTTTTTATAAATACGTAAAAACTGGCCGTTTCTGTTGATTGCAACCGTATGCCTCATACTCGCTTCCCTTACCAAATAAAAATGGAAGTACATAATAGAAAAGACCACGACAGTGGCCTTTACGCTGACAACCTGACTCTACCCTTCTGTCTTCTCCGGGCCAAAACCTTGCGGCCATTCTTCGTCCGCATCCGTTTGCGGAACCCGTGTTCCTTGCTCCTCTGTCTCTTTTTGGGCTGATATGTCCTAAGCATCCGCAGCACCTCCTTCTATTCTAAACAGTATGTTTTTTCCAATTTTAAAAGACACCGTTCTTATTATACCCAAAACCCGTCCTCTTGTCAATAAAAAAAGGGAAATTCTTAGAATAAAATAATTTTCATTTAAACATTGATTATTTTCTCCATATTTGATATGATAATATAGATAAAAGATTAATTCCGCCCTCATTTTGACAAAATGCAGGGTGGTTCATTTCCAGGGCTGATTTTGAGAGTTTACGCGCGAAAACGAGGGGGAATCACCAATGGCAGATGTCCGCGCCTTGTGGGACAAAACGCTGTCTGTTTTAAAGGATGAATTGACCGAGGTCGGGTTTAAAACCTGGTTTGCTACCATCGAGCCGCAGGCTTTGGAGGGAAACGAGCTGATTTTATCCGCACCGAATGAAATACATAAAAATACTATTTTAAATAAATACAAAACCTTGCTGGTAAACGCCTTAAACGTCGTGTCCGACACGCCGCTTACCTTTTCGGTGGTGCTGGCCGGAGAGTATGAGGCAAAGGAGGCGCCGTCCGCACGTCCTCTGCCGGAGAGCTCGCTCAATCCGCGTTATACCTTTGACGAATTTGTGGTCGGCAAGAATAATGAATACGCCCACGCCGCCTGCCTTGCAGTGGCGGAAAATCCGGCGCGTGCGTATAACCCGCTGTTTTTATACGGCGGGGCGGGACTGGGAAAGACCCATCTCATTCAATCAGTGGGGCATTATATCCTGGAGCAGGACCCCCAGGCCAAGGTGCTCTATGTCACCAGTGAGAAGTTTACCAACGACCTGATCAACTCGATTAAGGAGGATAAAAACGAGGAATTCCGAAACCTCTACCGGTCGTTGGATGTGCTCCTGATCGACGATATCCAGTTCATCGCCGGTAAAGAACGGACGCAGGAGGAGTTTTTCCATACCTTTTTGACGCTGTATGAGGCGAACCGACAGATCATCCTGACCAGCGACCGTCCGCCGACCGAGATACCGCTGTTGTCCGAACGGCTCACCTCGCGGTTCAAATGCGGCCTGCTGACCGATATCCAGCCGCCGGACTTTGAAACGCGGATGGCGATCCTGCGCAAAAAGGCACAGGACAATAAGATGGAACTACCCGACGGGATCATTACCTTCGTAGCCCAGTCCATCAAGTCCAATATCAGGGAGCTGGAGGGGGCGTTAAAACGCATCTACCTCTACCGTACTTTGTCGGACAAACCACTCACGGAGGAGTTTGCGGAGGAAGCGCTACGTGACTTTTTCTCCCGTGCGGAAGAGATCGTGATGTCCAACGACCTGGTGTTAAACGAGGTTTCGCGGTATTTCAATATCTCAAAGGAAGAGCTGCTGAGCAAAAAACGCACCAAGGAGTGTGCCTATATCCGCCAGATCGCCATGTACCTCTGCCGGGAGCTTGTGGGGAGTTCTCTTTCGGAGGTCGGCAAATTTTTCGGCAAGCGTGACCATTCCACCGTGCTGTATGCCTGCGACAAGATCGAAAAGGAGATCGAGCAGGACATTGAGCTGAAAAATACCATTACCGATCTGACCAAAAACATCAAGCACAGCGGATAAGTTATACACAGCCTTTTCCACAACTGTGGATGGATAACCTGTGTATAAACAAAAAGGGAACTGTTACACCCTATTTTTCTCCCCATCCGTCAACATCCCTTTCCCCATCCCTCCCGCTTACGCGCGGAAGGCAGCAGCACACTTTTTAACACATTACACAGCACCTATGACTATGACGGATAAAATCTATAAAAGATATTATATCGCAAAGGAGTTGTACCAATGAAATTTTCATGCGACCGAAGTACGCTTAATGAAGCGGTAGCTACCGTACAAAAGGCCGTCAGTACCCGCAGCAACGTGCCGGTGCTGGAAGGAATCCTGTTAGATGCCGCAGGTGGTGTTCTTCATCTTTCCGGAAATGACCTGGATCTCGCAATCGAAAGTGAGATCAGCGCTATAGTGGAAGAACCTGGAAGTATAGTTATAAACGCCCGTTTTTTTGGGGATATTATAAGAAAGATGGCGGACGAGACCCTGTACCTGCAAGCGGATGAGGAGTGCAATATCCAGATCAAGTGCGGCAACGCCGAATTTACCTTAACCGGCATTCCTGCCCATGAGTTCCCGGAAATCGCGGCTGTCAACCAGACCCGTCAGTTCACCATCCCGGACGAGGTTTTAAAGAATATGATCAAGCAGACCTTATTCGCTGTCGGTACCGACGAAAATAAGGTGATTTTAACCGGATCGCTGTTTGAAATCCAAAACGGCGTATTGTCGGTCGTATCGGTGGACGGGTTCCGCCTTGCCCTGCGCCGCGAAGCGGTGGAGAGTGAGGATATGTCCTTTGTGGTTCCGGCCAAGGCCCTCAATGAGGTGTTAAAAATATTGAAAGAGGACGAGGCGCAGACCACGATCGGTATCGCGGAAAACAAGGTGCAGTTTGACATCGGCAGCTACCGTGTGATCAGCCGTCTGCTGGAAGGGGAGTTTTTGGATTACCAGCAGATTCTACCCAAGCAGAGCAAGCTCAATGTGCTGGCTGAGACCCGCCCGATTGCCGAGACGATCGAGCGTGCTGCCCTTATGATTGAAAACGAAAGCACCAAATATCCAGTCAAGCTCACCATCAAAACCGATCTGGTCAACGTCAGCTGCGTGTCCAAGATGGGTAAGATGTTCGACAGCGTTCCCGTCGTGACCGAGGGGGATGATCTGGAGATCGGCTTTAACTATCGTTACCTGTTAGACGCGCTCAAGGTGTGCGATTGCGAAAAGGTAAAAATGGAGCTCAATACCCCCTTAAGCCCCTGCATCATCCGTCCGGAAACCGGCGACAGCTTCCTCTACCTTGTGCTGCCGGTTCGGATGAAGAGCTGATGAAGCGCGAGGAGGTCTGGATACAGACCGATGTGATCCGGCTGGGGCAGCTGTTGAAAATGAGTGGTGCAGCGGAGAACGGCGGACTTGCCAAAGCGATGATCCAGGACGGGATCGTGTTGTTAAACGGCGCGGTGGAGACGCAGCGTGGCAAACAGGTCGTGGCGGGGGACGTTGTCACCATCCGGTTTGCGGATGAGCCATTGGAGCTCACGGTGCGCAGGGAGCAATAACGATGAAGATTTCGCAGATTCGGTTGCAGAATTTCCGTAACTACCAGGAGCAGGAGATCACCTTCTGCGACGGCGTCAACGTGGTCTATGGCAACAACGCGCAGGGCAAGACCAACCTGTTGGAAGCCGTCTACCTGTTTTCCAACGCCAAATCCCTTCGTCAGTCGCGCGATCGGGAGATGATTTCCTTTGGGCAGGAACATGCCAGACTGACCCTGTTTTTTGATGCGTATGAGAGGGAAAACCGGGCGGAGCTGGAATTGTTCCATGACCGCCGCAAAAAGGTGCGCCTAAACGGGGTGGCGCTGAACCGTCTGGGGCGGATGATCGGGTATTTCAATACCGTGCTGTTTTGTCCGGAGGATTTGTACCTCATCAAAGGCGGCCCGTCGGAACGGCGTAAATTTTTAGACAATGCCATCAGCCCCCTAAAACCCAACTATTTTACGGTGCTGATGCAATACCATAAAATATTGGAGAACAAAAACAGGCTGTTAAAGGAGCTGTTTTCCGACCCGCAGAATGAGGAAATGCTGTCGGTCTGGAACCAGAAGCTGTGCGAGACCGGCGCGCGGATCATGCTGTACCGTGCGGCGTTTGTGCGGCGTTTAAACGAGCTTGCGGGGGCGGTACATAGCGAGATTACAAAACAATCCGAAGATCTTCTTCTGCGCTATCATCCTTCGGTGGAGGCGGATTTAGAGAGCGAATCGGCCATTCGGGAGGCTTTTTGGGAGGCGCTCACCAGGCACGCGGCGCGCGAACGAGCGTCCGGCATGAGCCTGTGCGGTCCGCACCGGGATGATATCGATTTCTATATCAACGGCACAGATGTCAAAAGCTATGCCTCGCAGGGGCAGCAAAGGACCGTGGTGCTCACCATGAAGATGGCTCAGGTCGAGCTTGTCAGACAGGCTGTGGGGGAATACCCGGTGCTGCTGCTGGACGATATCCTGTCCGAGCTTGACCGCCAGCGGCAGGAATACCTGCTGGGGCAGATCCAGCGTCATCAGGTGCTCATCACCTGTACCGACGCGCATGTGTTCACACCCGGGGAACATAAACGCTTTTTCTGCGTAGAAGACGGCTCGGTCGTCAGAACAGACTAAACCGAAAGGAATTTAAATATATGTACCTGCATTTGGGACAGGATGTTGTGGTAAGCTTAAAAAACGTCATTGCAATATTGGACATGGATAATACCACCATCTCCAGAATCAGCAAGGAATTTTTAAAGACGGCGGAGGAGGAGGGGTTTGTCGAGAATGTATCCGACGACCTGCCAAAGTCCTACGTCATCTGTGAGGTAGATAAAAAAAGCAAGGTGTATATCTCGCCTATTTCATCCGTCACGCTGTTAAAGCGCGCGGGTGATTCAATACAATAAGTTCGCCCCGTTTGGTGGCGGATGGGAGGTAACAATGTCATTCAGCGAAACAAACAATCATTATGACGAGTCACAGATCCAGGTGCTCGAAGGATTGGAGGCGGTGCGAAAACGCCCCGGCATGTATATCGGCTCAACGTCTGCGCGCGGTCTGCACCATCTGGTGTATGAGATCGTGGACAACAGCATCGACGAGGCGCTCGCGGGTTTTTGTGACCATATCGAGGTAACCATTAACGAGGACAATTCCATTACCGTTGTGGACAACGGGCGCGGTATCCCGATCGGCATCCAGCAGCAAACGGGACTTCCGGCGGTGGAGGTGGTGTTTACCATATTGCATGCGGGCGGCAAGTTCGGCGGCGATGGGTATAAGGTAGCCGGCGGATTACATGGCGTCGGTGCGTCTGTTGTAAACGCCTTAAGCCGCTATCTGGTGGTGGAGGTGTCCGATGGGGGCGACCTGTACCGGCAGGAATATGAACGCGGTGTGGTAAAGACTAAGCTGACCAAGGTCGGTACGACAGACCATACCGGTACGACCGTAACCTTCATGCCGGACGATGAGATTTTTGAAACGGTAGAATTTGAATTTGATGTATTGCTAAACCGCCTGCGCGAGCAGGCCTTCCTCAATAAAGGCATCAAAATTACCCTGACCGATAAGCGTGGCGAGGGGCAGCAGAAGGTCATGAAATATGACGGCGGCATCATCGAGTTTGTGGAATATATCAATAAAAACAAAGAGGCGCTGCATCCGCAGGTCATCTACTGCGAATGCGAACGGGCGGATTGTGAGGCGGAAATCGCTCTGCAATACAATGATTCCTATTCGGAAAATATCGTCAGCTTTGCCAATAATATCAGCACCACCGAGGGCGGAATGCATGAGACCGGCTTCAAAAGCGCGCTGACGCGGATTTTAAACGACTACGCGCGTAAAAACAATATCCTGAAGGAGAACGACGCGGCTCTCTCTGGCGACGACGTACGCGAGGGACTGACCGCGATCATCAGCGTGAAACTGAAGGACGCACAGTTTGAAGGCCAGACCAAAACCAAGCTCGGCAACAGCGAGATGCGCGGCCTGGTGGAATCCCTGATGAATGAGAAACTCACTACCTTTTTGGAAGAAAATCCGGGGGTAGGCAAGGCGATCCTGGAAAAATCTCTAAACGCGTCGCGTGCGCGGGAGGCGGCGCGGCGTGCCCGTGAGCTGACCCGGCGCAAAAGCGCGCTGGAAACATTGTCCCTCCCCGGCAAGTTGGCCGACTGCTCCGACAGAAATCCTGAAAACGCCGAAATCTATATCGTCGAGGGTGATTCGGCAGGCGGCTCCGCCAAGCAGGGGCGCGACCGTGCCTTTCAGGCCATCCTGCCGCTTTGGGGCAAGATGCTCAATGTGGAAAAATCCCGTCTCGATAAGGTGTACGGCAACGAAAAGCTGATGCCGGTCATCACCGCGCTCGGTGCGGGGATCGGGGATGAATTTGATATTGCTAAATTACGCTATCATAAAGTCATTATCATGGCGGATGCCGATGTCGACGGCTCCCATATCCGAACGCTGCTTTTGACCTTCTTCTTCCGGTTCATGCGGCCGCTGGTGGAAAACGGGTATGTCTATCTGGCCCAGCCGCCGCTGTTTAAGGTGGAGAGGGGCAAAAACGCCTATTATGCCTATACCGATAAGCAGCTGGAAGAGATTTTAAACGAGGTCGGCCGTGATAACCGCAACAAAATCCAGCGGTATAAAGGTCTGGGCGAGATGACCGCGGAGCAGCTTTGGGAGACCACGATGGATCCGGAAAAACGCACCATGCTGCGGGTAGAGATCGAGGACGCGGTGGCGGCGGACGAGATATTCACCGTCCTCATGGGGGATAAGGTGGAGCCGCGGCGCGACTTCATCGTCCAGTACGCGCGCACCGTGCGCAATCTTGATATTTAGTGAAAATAGGCCCGTATAGAAAAGAATACAGCAGAACGGAGCATGATAAAGTATGGATGAACAGGAAAGACAAAACGTCATAAACGTCGGGATCGAGAAAGAGATGAAGACCTCCTACATCGACTATGCCATGAGCGTCATCATCGGCCGTGCGCTGCCCGATGTGAGAGACGGGCTCAAGCCCGTACATAAGCGGATTTTATATACCATGTACGAGGACGGCATTACAGCGGAGAAGGCATATAAAAAGTGTGCCACCACCGTCGGCGACGTGCTCGGCAGCTACCATCCGCACGGCGACGCGTCGGTGTACGACGCGCTGGTGCGTCTGGCACAGGATTTTTCTATGCGCTACCCGTTGGTAGATGGGCAGGGCAATTTCGGTTCGGTGGACGGTGACCCGCCCGCTGCATACCGGTATACCGAATCCCGTATGTCTAAAATTTCAATGGAAATGCTGCGGGACATCGAAAAGAATACCGTGGATTTCATGCCGAACTACGACGAGAGCAAAAAGGAGCCGACCGTGCTCCCCTCCCGCTTCCCCAACCTGCTGGCGAACGGTTCGTCCGGTATCGCGGTAGGCATGGCGACCAATATCCCGCCGCATAACCTGACCGAGCTTATCAACGGCACCGTTGCGCTGATCGATAACCCCGACATCACCACCGACGGGCTGATGGCGCATATCAAAGGGCCGGACTTCCCGACTTACGGCCTGATTCTGGGTACGCGCGGTATCCGTGCGGCATATGAGACTGGGCGGGGCAAAATCACCATGCGCGCCCGTGCGGAGATTGAGCAGATGACCGAGACACGCCAGCGCATTGTTGTGACCGAGATCCCCTACCAGGTCAATAAAGCGCGGCTGATCGAAAAAATGGCCGAGCTTGTGCGGGACAAGCGTGTGGAAGGTATCTCCGACCTGCGCGACGAGTCCGACCGCGACGGTATGCGGGTCGTCATCGAGCTGAAGCGGGACGCCAACGCAAGCGTGGTCTTAAACCAGCTTTATAAATATACCCAGCTGCAGGAAACGTTCAGCATCAATATGCTGGCGATCGTGGATCAAAAGCCCAAGGTATTGAGCCTGAAGCAGATGCTGGAGGAATACCTGAAATTCCAGGAGGAGGTCGTCACCAGGCGCACCCAGTACGATCTGGATAAGGCGCTGGCCCGTATTCATATCTTAGAGGGCTTCCGCATCGCGCTGGACGATATCGACCGCGTCATTAACATCATCCGCAGCAGCTATGACAATGCGAAAGAGAACCTCATGGAACAGATCGGCTTGAGCGACCTGCAGGCGCAGGCGATTTTGGACATGCGTCTGGCACGCCTGGCGGGGATCGAGCGCGAAAAGATTGAGGATGAATACAACGAGCTGATGAAAAATGTGGCTTATTATAAGCAGATATTGTCGGATGAAGAGCTGCTGTGCAGCATCATCAAGGATGAGCTGATTGAAGTACGGGACAAGTTCGGGGATGAACGCCGTACCGAATTGGTGCCGGCGGTGGATGACATCGATCTTGAGGACCTGATCGAGGAAGAGGAAACCGTCATTACCCTCACCCACTTTGGCTATATCAAGCGCCAGCCGACCGATACCTACCGCAGCCAAAAGCGCGGCGGCAAGGGGATCATGGGCCTGAGCACGCGGGAGGAGGACTTTGTCGAAACCCTGTTTGTCGCCTCTACCCATGACCACATCCTTTTCTTTACCAATAAGGGAAGGATGTACCATCTCAAAGGCTATGAAATACCAGAATCCGGGCGGCACGCCAAGGGAACCGCGATCGTCAACCTGCTTCCTGTGGAGTCGGAGGAGAAGATCACCGCGATGATTCCTGTTTCGGATTTTGAGGACGGGAAATACCTCTTAATGGCGACCCGGTGCGGCATTATCAAAAAGACGCCGTTGGTGCAGTATGGATCGATGCGAAAAGGCGGCTTAAATGCTATCACGCTGGATGAGACGGACGAGCTGATCCGGGTGAAGCTGACCGATGGAAACAATGAGATTGTGATCGGTACCCAGCAGGGTATGGCGATCCGGTTTGAGGAAACCGACGTCCGCCCGATGGGCAGAACCGCGCATGGTGTGCGCGGCATCCACCTGCGCGGGGGCGATTATGTCATCGGCATGTCCACCATCCGGGAGGACAGCGACCTGTTGGCCGTAACCGAAAACGGCTACGGCAAGCGGACTGATTTTTCCGAATACCGCGTCCAGACCCGCGGCGGCTTTGGCATATCGACCTATAAGATCACCGATAAAACCGGCGCGCTGGTAGGAATCCGTGCCGTGACCGATCTGGATGATATCATGCTCATTACTGACGAGGGAACCATCATCCGCATGGCGGCCAGCGACATCAGTAAATATAAGCGTGCGACCCAGGGTGTGCGGCTCATGCGGCTGGATGACGGGGTCAAGGTGGTTTCGATGGCGCGTACCGAGCAGGAGGAAGAGGAGGAACCCGGCACGGAGGTGTCAGAGGGAATGGAAAACAGCGCGCCGGAGAGCGAACCGCAGGAATAAATACTGTCCGATTCATAAAAAACATGCTTTGTTACTTGTATATTACATACAAAAAACAAAGCATGTTTTTTAATTCGTTGACGGTCGAAGCAAAAAAAGATATAATGGAAAGGAATGAAGAGAGTACACTACATAAAAAGGAGAGATATTTTATGAGGAACAAAGCATTGCTGCTGGCTGTTGTGCTGGTGTTTGCGCTGTCAAGCTTTGCGTTTCCCGCGTTCGCGGCGGACTATACCGCGCTTGATTTGTCAAATAACCAGACAAGCTATGCCCTAAACGCGACCAGCACAGTAGAAGTCTATGGAGTGGATGCGTCCGGTGCGAAAACCAGGCTGACCGAGGGGGTGTCGTTTACAAGCAGCGACCCTTCCGTCGTGCAGATTGACGCGGCAAGTGGCGCTGTAACCGCCAGGAGCGAGGGTATGGTGGTCATCACCGCAGCCTATGGCAGCTTGAGCAAAAACATAAACTTGGTGGTTTATAAGGAAATCAAGGCGCAGAAAAACTTTGACACAGCCGAGACCTATAATTATTCCTGCCCACAGGGCGGCGGGCCATACACCTATGACGAGCCCGTCTACGCGCAAAACAATCTGACCCGCACGGGAACAGGCCAGTCCCTTTTTCTGCGCCAGATAGACCCAAATACAAACAAAGAGGCCGCGGCGGCGGACGCAACCGCTGCCGAGAAGCTCGGGGATGGAAAATGGCTTCGTATGAACCCCTGGCCGTTTACCAACGGCGCCAACGCCGCCTCCTTCCGCGGTGTGGCGGAGATGTGGTTCTATGACGGGATGGAGGAGTCGAAAAAGTACGTCCATTTCTGGATCATGGGCAATATGGCCAACGGTCTGTCCACCCAGTCCATCCGTGGATATATCCGGCTGTATTCTGCCGACAATACCTATAGCTATCATGAGGATGGTACCAATCCGGCGTTTGCCAAAAAGAATCTTCCCCGCAGCAAGGGTTGGCACCAGCTGATTATCGACTATTCCAGGGATGACCTGTATACCCTTTACATCGACGGCCAGGTGCTGGCGACACGCGACCTGAGTGGCTGGAACCAGGGGCTTTCGAGCGTTGAAATCGATCGTACCCCGAAAAACAGCAAGGCGGATACGACGATCTATCTGGATGATTTTAAGGTATACAACATCCAAAAAACAGAGGCTGCCGCGCCCCAGATCCGCAATGCCGTGATCGCGGGCAACGCCTATACCGGCCAGGAGCTGTCTCTTTCTTCGTATTCCTACCATGATGAAAATGGCGATGCGGAGGACGCCGCGAACGTCCAGATCAAGTGGTACGTGAGCGCCGACCAGAGCGATTGGGGCGAGCCGGTCGGGACCGGAAAAACCTATTCCCTGACCGCAGGCGACGTCGGAAAATACATAAAAGCAACCGTGCAGGCGAAATCTACCGCCGAACCTTATGACAGCAATCTGATCGAGTCCAACGTCATCGGGCCGGTGGAGGTGGCGCCGGATATCGAAAATATGACCTTCACCTCCATTTCCTTGGGCAAATCGGTTTCGTCCTATGTGTATGGAGAGACCGGCGCGGCCCTCACTGTTTGGGGAAGGTCATCGGCCGGCGACTATGAGATCAGCGGTGATTCCCGCCTGACCTATACCTCCGGTGATGAGGCTGTTATAAGCGTGGATGCAGCCGGTGCTTTGTCCATCAAAGGCCTTGGAACGACGATCATCACCGCGACTTTAACAAATACAGACACTTCCAGCGCACAGGCCTCCATTCTAATCAGTGTGTTGCCATCTGCGTCCGGCGCTCGGAAGGATTTCAACAATCCTAATTCGGGCTTTACCGCCAAAAAGAGTACCTTTGAGGATAAAATCGTACGCACCGGCGCGGGCGCGGTTAAGGTGCATTCCACGAGCGTGTATGTCGATTGTTACAACGATAACGCCAATCCCTCTACCAGTTATATCGCGGAGGGCTGGTTCTATGATAGCGGGGAGAAAACAAACGCCAAGGCGCAGATCCAGTTTTCAACAAATGGGCTTGGAAAAACGGATGGTCTGACCGATTACAGCGTCGACGTGGGCGTGACCGACGACACCAAGGATTACTATTCTGCAGGCTCCGCCCTGCTTGACGGAAAGGACGGACGGGCCAATATGCCCCGGTCCAAGGGATGGCATCAGGTAACCCTGATCGGCTATAACGACGATCCCAATCCGGCCAGCCCGAAAACAGTGAATAACACCGAAATCTATCTCGACGGCGTGCTGGTCAGCAGCTCGACCAACGTCTACCGCGCCATGCATTATGTCCGTGCGCGCGGTTTGTATAACGACGATTCCGGAACCATTGGTTCCATTTATGACGACCTGAGCTTCTCGCCGTTGCGCCGTACCAATAACGTGGACCTTACCGTAACCATTGCCGGCAGCGGCAAGGTGGTGGCGGATGGGCAGGAGATCGTCACCGGTGGGAAGGTAACTGTGCCGTTTGCGAGCAACAAAACCATCACGTTCCAGCCGGAAGCGGGCTGGCAGACCGGCGAGGTAACCGTAAACAACCAGGCGGCTGTCGTAACAAATGATACCCTGGAGTTGAAAAACATACAGGATACGACAGCTCTTTCGGTGACCTTTGTGGAAAAGACGGAGGAGAAGCCATCCTTCGCCCAGACCAGCGCGCCCATAGCGGGAACCTACCCGCAGGGTACCGGCCAGTATTGCGCGACGATGTTCGCCAACATGAACGAAGGCTATGGCTATACGATTGTAAAACAAGGCGTTGAGATATACGCTGAGGACGATACTACCCTTTCCCTGCCGCTTGAGGTGAACGAGGTAACCAATGGGAAATACGGCGTGCGGGTGTTCGGTGCGGCTCTGATCCCCGGCAAGACCTATGTCATGCGTCCTTATGTAGTGGTGCAGAAGGACGGTGAAACGCAGACCGAGACCATCTATGCACAGTCCCAGGCCTTCACCGTACCACAGGAATAAAACAAAAGGCGAAATCATCCGGGTAGAATCAATCAAATAAATGAAATAAAAAAAGAGGCAGACACACGTTTTTGTTTTCCGTGTGTTTGCCTCTTTTTCTTATGTTAAAATTCGGGTATCAGAATCAAGCAAAGCGTGTTTTGAGATACTTTTTCAGCATGAGGCACCAGTCGGTTTGGATCATGTCAAATTTTTTATCTGCAAACCAGCCCCAGCCTTGATCCGGATTGCCGGAGAGAGCCAGGTTGTCGGTATGTCCGGCGGAGATATTGGCTTTGTAGTTGTATACAATGGCGTTACCATATACAACAAGCCGGTTTTTATGCATTTTTTCAATGTATTCGTCAGAAACTATTTTATCATTGTCCGTTTCAAACAGGAGTTCCGCGCCGATATAGCGGATGTTTTTGTCAAGCGCATAGTCTGTAAAATTTTCATCTTCTCTGAGAACCGGCATAACCGCCAGGTCTGGGGCGATTTTCTCCAGCATGTCCACCTGCTCGAGGCTGTTTTCGATTTTAACAATGACCTGATCTTCCACACCGCACCTGCGAATGCAGTGCGTGATCTCCTCCATGTACATCCAGTATTTATCGACATTTATGTAGGCTTTGTCTTTTAAAAATGCAAACATTTCATCGAGCGGCACGACGCCGTATTGGGTCGTTACATCGTCCTGATTCAAATACCGGAGCTTTTTGATCTCCTTTGCGGGCATGTCCTTTAAATAGGTGTCGATTCCGAGATGTGGTTTTTCCATACCGGGATGGAACACAAACAATTCCCCGTCAAGGCTTTTCGCAACGTCCAGCTCCAGAATATCGGCGCCCTGGCTGAGGGCGATCTGAAACGCTACTTTTGTGTTGCATGGGATATCGGCGCCTGAAACCCCTCTGTGCGCAACAGTCCAGATTTTTCCTTCTTCGTAGGCAATCATAGCGAATCTCCAATCTATCCTTTTTTATTGCTGTTATCTGCATCTGGCTTACTGCATACTGGCTTTGTATGCCTTTGGCGTCATGTTTTCGTATTTTTTAAAGATGCGCGTGAAATAGTTAGCATCCTTAAAGCCGACTGAAAACGCGATATTGCTGATGCTTTTGTCCTCCTTTTGCAATAGCAGCTTTGCTTTTTCGAGGCGGAGCCGGCGAATGTAGTCGGATATTCCCATCCCGAAGTCTTTTTGAGACAGGTGGTAGAGCTTGGTTTTTGACACAAAAAACCGGTCGCAGAGCTGTTGGATGGACAACTCTTCGCTCAAATGCGTTTCGATGTAGGTTCTTATTTCATAAGACAGCATACTGCTTTTGTTTTTTATAATGCGGTTGTAGTAAAGATAGCATGCGCACATGCTCATGATACTCACAGCCGAATCGATAAAGCGGCTGTCGATCTTCTTTATTTTTTTCAGTTCGGATAACAGCTTTTCCTCATCAAGCATGTATTCGTCACAAATGAGCGATACCTTTTCCTTTACGGCCTCCATGTCATCCTTTGCAAGCAGCTGGCCGAGCATCATGTATCCTATGATGATACCGTTTTCAATAATGGGAGCAATGGCTTCCAGCAGATTCATATGACACTGGTAAATGTATGGCTTTTTGGTTTTGTCGCATATGTCAAAGCCCCTGTTATCACATTCAAAGCATTTTCCGGCAAGCTTTGGAACCTTCCTGATCTGGTCGCAAAAACCATACATCTGTTCCGGGTACGAGTAGATAAGCGTTCTGGATTTATCGTAAAGCACGATCATAACGCCTGTTATATTGTAAAAATTCTCGGTGGCATATTTCAACTCATTTGCAGCAATTTCAAGCATAACCGAATCACTCCAATAGGAAATAGTAACCCAAAATGCTGACATACCTGTCAATTTTCATTATAAATTGTTTTTGTCCGAAAAACAATAGGGATATCGCAATCCAATCTGAAAGTTCATAAATAGAAACCGAAAATGCTATTTTTAAATACGATTGTCTATTTCATTCTATCTGTTTTTTTGGTACTATCAAAGCATCTTAGATAAATCAAATCGGACATTAATGGGGGTTTTTGGTATTGTGGTACAAAAATGTGTTCCGGCGTCATCTGTGTGATATGCATATAGACGATTGGAACGAAGAGTTCCTGTCTGCGTTTTCACCGGAAAACTATCTGCAAAATCTACAAGCGGCAAAGATTCAAAATGCTATGATATATTTTCAATCCCATGTCGGGCTGTGCCATTATCCGACAGCGGCCGGCAAGCTCCACCGGGCGTTTTTGGGAAGGGAGGACGCTGTCAAAAAGCTATGCGGCCTGTGCAGGGAGAACGGCATCTACGTAACAGGCTACTATAGCCTGATTTATAACAACTGGGCGCATGATACCCATCCGCAGTGGCGGATGGTGACCCAGGATGGCATATCTCTTTTAGAAGCAAATAAGAAAACGACGCTTGCGTGCGCCGAGGGAGAGGCTGTCCATAGATACGGCCTTTGCTGCCCCAATAACATGGAATACCGGCGGTTTACAGCGCGGCAGATCAAAGAGATCTGTGAGTATTTTACCTTTGACGGCATGTTTTTTGATATGTTGTTCTGGCCGCATACCTGCTATTGCGAGAGCTGCAAAAAGCGGTGGAGGGAGGAGGTGGGCGGAGAGCTTCCAACCATAGAAGACTGGAACGACCCGGCCTGGCTTCTTCATATGAAAAAACGCCGTGAATGGATGGGCGAGTTTGCTGGCTTTGCGGCGGAGGAAGTCAAAAAATATACGCCCCGGGCAAGCGTGTATCACAATGCCGCGTATGCCGCGCTTCCCGACGCTACCAAAGCGCTTGCGGAGGAGGTTTTAAACCAGTCCGACTATGCCGGCGGGGATCTTTACGGCGGCATATACGCGCAGTCCTTTGTCTGTAAGCTGTATAAAAACGCGACAAAGCATCCGCCTTTTGAGTATATGCTTTCCCGGTGTACGCCGTCGCTTTCGTACCATACGGTAACAAAGTCTGAGGACGAGCTGGCAAGCGCCGTCTTTCTAACCTGCGCGCACCATGGAGCGACCCTGGTGATCGATGCCATCGACCCCGTTGGTACAATGGACAGCCGGGTATACGATACGCTTGGCCGGGTATTTGAAAAAGAAATTCCTTATGAGCCATACTTATCAGGCGATATGCTGGAAGAGGTAGGCGTTTATTACAGCTTAAAAAGTAAGTTCAACCCCCAGGGCGAACCGTATACAAATCACAAAAGCGCCGTCAATGTGGTCAAAACCATGATCCAGCATCATATCCCCTGCGGTGTAACCGGGACATTTCACCCGCTTGATTCCTACAAGCTGATCGTTGCGCCATATCTGACCGATGTGGATCAGGACGATTATGACAGGATCATCCGGTATGTGCAAGAGGGCGGAAAGCTGTACCTAAGCGGCGGGAACTGCCGCGGCCTTCTAAAAGCCTTTTTCGGGGCGTCCGTCGGCGGGACTACCCCGGAAAGGGTGGTGTACCTTGCCCCGCGAGAGGAATATGAAGGAAGTTTTAGCTATTTTAACAGCAGCTATCCCATGCATTTTGATGCGTCCGCTCCGATCGTTGCGCCGGCGGATGAGGATGCTGTACTCGCAACCATAACCCTTCCGTATACGCGGCAGGATACTATAAAATTCGCATCCATTCATTCCAACCCGCCTGGGGTAAAAACCGGACTGCCCGCCATGCTTTGCCGCGACTATGGCAAAGGCAAGGTGCTCTGGTCGGCGCTTCCCGTTGAGGACAGCGGCTTTTATGAGTACAGGAATATTTTTGTCCATCTGCTTACCGACGTTCTCGGCTATGAAAGCAGCGTTTGCTCCGACGCGCCGAAGGATGTAGAGATCATAACCTTCCGCGACGGAAAGGACTATCTTTGCAGTACGGTATTGCTGACAGAGGACGATCAGGCACGAAAAGTGGAGAATTTTACGATCCGTATCAAGACGGAGCAAAAGCCTTTGTATATTGAACTTCTAACCAGGGATAAAACGGTTGCTTTTACCTATGAAAACAATACCGTCACGTTTCAATCCGAACACCTTGAAATTTTTCAAATGTATAGAATCAAATTCTGAAAGGGGGAATCAAAATGTCCATTGCAAAAAAATTGCTGGAGGAAGGCAGGGGGGTTTTCCGCCTGGCCCCCACCTGGGTACCCCGGGCCTTTTGCCGGCCGGCCAAAAGGCTAAAGCTCCATCCCGACGATTATTATGTATTGGGCCAGGAAAGGGGCGGCATAGACGAAAGGTGGTTTGCCTCTACAACGCCCGCCGACAACGGCCCTAAAACACCGGCGGATGAGGGGTTGAGCTATATCGTGTCCAAAAGCGGCGAGGAACGGCTGCTGCTGCGCGACGCGGTAGACGAGCGGAAGGGGGAAATCATCGGCGAAGCGCTTTGGGGCAAGTATAAAAAGTGGCCTATGTTTTCCAAATTTTTCGACAACCTTGGGCCATTGCCGCACCATATCCATCACCGTGACGAGCATGCCGCGCGGGTCGGCGAGGCGGGAAAGCCGGAGATGTATTTCTTTCCGTCCCAGTGCAATAACCATGAGGGGGAGTTTGGCTGCACCTTTTTCGGGCTCCGCCCCGAAACCACAAAAGCGCAGGTAAAGCAATGCCTGATGGACTTTACCAAGGGGGACAACCGGCTGCTTGACCTGTCCCAGAGCTATCAAATCACGCTCGACACCGGCTGGGACGTGCCTCCCGGCGTGCTCCATGCCCCCGCGAGCCTCTGTACCTATGAACCGCAGTTTGCAAGCGATGTGTATGCCATGTATCAGTCAGTGCTTCACGGAGGCCATTGCGTGTCGGAGGATCTTTTGTGGAAAAACTGTCCCGACGAAGAAAAGGGGAACTATGATTATCTGGTGGATGTGATCGACTGGGAGAAAAACGTCGACCCGAATTTCAGCAAAAACAGATTCATGAAGCCCGTTGTGATCACCTCCGACGACCGCCATACCGAGGAGTGGATCTGTTACAAGTGCAAAACGGTAAGCGCAAAGCGGCTTACCGTCTACCCCGGCAAAACCGTGACGGTAAAAGACGCGGCGGCGTATGGCTTTATCCTTTTGCAAGGACGGGGACGGTTTGGCGTATGGGAGATCGAAACGCCCACACTCATCCGGTACGGCACGCTTACAAACGATGAATTTTTCGTTACAGAACGCGCGGCGCGGGACGGGATTTCCATAACCAACACGTCAGAAACCGAATCGATCGTCATGCTCAAGCATTTTGCGGAAAATCCGCAGCTGGACGCTATGAAAGAGAGCCTGGAGACGGTCTGCCGGGCATAAAAAAAGGAGTGTTTTTTGTGATGAAAAAGTCTATTCTGTTACTTTCCATCTTCGTTTTCCTGTTAACATGCGTGTGTGGGAGCGTATCCGCCGCGGACGAAACCGTCGTGTTCGAAGCCTTTCATGCGGACGGTTCCCTGACCGGCTGGGTCTGTGAGGACGGCGTCACCGCAAGCTTTGACGCCGCGCAGGGCGCGGTTAAGTTTTCAGCGGGCGGCATTTCCGGCCCGAAGAGGGTCAGCTATACCGGCGGCGATATCGTATTCTCTAAAAAAGCAAGGTACCGCGTTTCCTATGAAACCATGTCGCCTGCGGCGGGCAGTTATTTTCTGGGGATTGAGCTGAATACCGGCGGTACAAAGGCAAGCTGGCAGCTTTCGCCGAACGGCTCCGGTTCCTCAGGGATTTATGACAATACCTACCGGGGAGGCGGGTCGAACGGAACCAGCGGCTGGGTCGGCATTTCGTATGATTTTACCGTCTATGACATCAAAAATGATGCCGGAGCTTCGATCGATTCCATTACCATTCCGGCCAATAAACTTTTTTTCCAGCTGAATACAGCGACCGACTATTACATAAAGAATTTTAAGATCGAAAAAATACCGTTTGCCCGGCAAGGCAATTCGTTGGTAAACACGGTTTTTGAGGATCACTTTGATGAGGCGTCGTTAGCAAATTGGAGCGCGACCGGCGGCGAACTCACGGCGGAAGACGGGGCGCTGAAGTATGTTGGTTCGGGCCGGTTTGCGTACAAGGGCAGGAACCTGAAATTTGGAAGCAACACGAAATACCGCGTATCCTACAGAACAAAAATGATCTCAGACAAGGCCTATTTTATGGGGCTGGAGGTACATGCAGCCGGGCAGTGGCGGCTTGGCGAAAACGAAGAGTTCACATCAAAAATCTATGACAATTCCACCGGCTACAGAGGCAGCGCGAAAAACGGTTCTGAGGATTGGACCGACGTTTCCTATGAAATTACGATGTATGAGTTACAAAACACAGCCGGAGAGGCCATCGATTCCATTACTGTTCCTGCAAATTTGCTGTTTTTCAATCTGCCGTATGCCGATACGACCTTTTATATAGACAATCTCAAAATCGAGGAGATCATCGAAAATGTCGGCGTCTCCTATGACAGCTCAATGGGAACGGTGTCTATAGACGGCGCTTCGGTGGCAAACGGCGGCCGGGTGACGGCGGCCAAAGCAACGGTGTCGGCCGAGGCGAAGCCGGGCTGTCTCTTCAGCAAATTTACTGTGACAAACAAGGCTGGAGAAACGGTGGAATACCCGGGATTAGACCGTATCGACCTGGCGTTTGATACGGACAGCACAATTATTGCGGTATTTGAGGCGGCGCCGGCCCCGTCTGTTACAGAAAGAAAGATTCTGACGGATCAGTATAACAACGAAAACAGTATTCTTGTCTTTTCTGCGGTTTCAGCGCAGGGAAACACTGTTTCCGAGTTTGGGGTCGAGCTGAAAAAAGCGGGCGGTGCAGAGATTATTCGTTTAAAAGGAGTGACCGAGATTTCGGAAACGAATAACCTGTTCGGCATCCGGGCCTACGGCCGCGGGATCCAGCCCGGCACCTATGAGGCAAGGGTATATGCGGTGATCAACGGTGAAATGGTGACCGGAGAGTGGAAAACGGTTGTCATATCGTAAGGAGGAAGAGGGATGAAAAAAATAAGCTTATTGCTTGCGGCGGCGGTTTTGCTGACCTGCTTTACCCAAACGCCGCAAATCAAAGCCGATACCGTTTCTGAAACGGTATTCGAAGATACCTTTACTACCAGTGCGTCCCTGGCAAACTGGAAGTTAACCGACAACAAAAACGAAGCGGCAGCCATGGCCGTGGAGGACGGGGCATTGACGGTATCCGGCTATAGCCAGTCCGCGCGGATAGCCTATACGGGAGGGGATGTAAAGCTGTCCCAAAATGCAACATACCGGGTCAGCTACCGGACAAAAATGGCGGGAGATGCGTCCTATTTCCTGGGGCTTGAGGTATACGCGGCCGGGCAATGGCAGCTTGCCGAAAACGGAGAGTTCACATCAAAAATCTATGACAATTCTCCTGAATACAGAGGCAGCGCGAAGAACGGTTCTGAGGATTGGACCGACGTTTCCTATGAATTTTCGGTGTATGGCCTAAAAGACAAAGCGGGTGCGTCCATCGATTCCATCACCATCCCAGCGGAAAAGCTTTTTCTCTTGTTAGCGGGAGCCGGCAATGCGTTCTCGATCGATTATCTCAAGATTGAGCTGATCCGGCCTGAGAAGGAACCGGAATTCAGATCTGTTTCCATTGACAGTGCCCCCATGGAATCCTCCAGTGTTTCCGCCGTTTGCGATTATACGGATGTGGACGGCGTAGTGGAAAAAACCGAATATCTGTGGCAGATCTCAGAGGATAACCAGACGTGGACGGATTTGGCGGACTCCCAGGCCTCCTGCGTGGTTCCCGCCGGGTCAGCCGGAAACTGTATCAGGGTCACCGTAAAATGGTTTCGGGCGGGGAGCGCCGAACCCTCCGGCGTAATCGTATCGGAAGGCAAACAAATTCTGCCGTTGCGCACGCCCCCGTCCGTGGACGGGGTTTCCCTGCAACAAAGCAACGGGGAAATAACGGCTGCTTATGAGTATGTAAAACCCGAGGACGGAAAGGCCGAAGGGGAAACTGTGTTTGAGTGGCAGGTTTCAGAAAACGGGACGGACGGCTGGACAACGGTTTCCAAAGGAACGTCGCCTGTCTTTGCCCCGGCGGGGCTTACCGGCTTTGTCCGGGTGACCGTCCTGCCGAAGGATGCGGACGGCGTTGCGGGAGAACCAAAAACCTCCGACCCGTTGAAAATCCAGGACGGGGAGGTCATATTTTATGTCGCGCCCAACGGAAAACCGGACGCGGCAGGCTCCTTCAGCGACCCGTTTGCCCAGCCGGAGCAGGCAAGGGACGCCATCCGGGCCTTGAAAGCGAATGGGCTTAATAAAAATGTCATTGTCTATTTCAGAGGCGGAGAATACTATCGTGACGAGACGTTTGTGCTGGAGGGCGCCGATTCCGCGGCGGCTGATTGTTCGATCACCTATGCCTCCTATCCCGGCGAAAGGGCTGTATTTACCGGCGGAGTGCGGGCCGATAAGCTTTCCAAGGTGACCGACGAGAACATTCTGAGCAGGGTGATCGACAAATCCGCCGCCGAACAGCTGATGCAGCTTGACCTGTCGGAAATTTATGAAGAAATACCCGAGTCTGCTGAATATAGCCATACGAATGAAGCCGACCAGACAGCCGACGGCCTGTTTGCGTCGCAGGTTCAGGTTTTTGTCAACGGAACCGCACTGACGCCGGCGCGCTGGCCCAACGAGGGTGAGAAAGAACTGGTGATAACCAAGGCGGATTCCAATCCCGAGGGTATCTCTTCGTTCACCTTTGCGGATTCGGCGAACCGCCTTTCCAAATGGTCTGAAAAGGCGCTTGACGGGCTGTTTTACGAAGGCCATCCGCAGTATCATTGGACCTATTCCGAATACCGGGTCGGCCAGCTTGATGCGGCCGCGCATCAGGTTACATTCAAAAACAGGCATGCGGCCTACCTTCCTGTGGCGGGTACAAGCTTCTACTTCAAAAATCTGATTGAGGAAATAGACCTGCCCGGCGAAAGCTACATAGACCGTGCGAATAAAATAGTGTACTTCTACCCCTTCGCTGATATGGAGAACGCCGAGATCATCGTTCCCGTATCGCAAAAAGCGTTTTTGACGGTAAACGGCGCGAAAAACATAACAATCAAGGATATGGATTTTGAATATGTGCGGGAGCGCGTATTTGACGTATCGGCGGACAACTTTACCTTCGACGGCTGTAATTTCAAATCCTTTACCAAACGGAATACACTGGACGGTTCAAACAACCTATTCCGCAACAGCTTTGTTTACAACGGGGCCGCGGGCGGAATGACGGTAAGCGGCGGGGATCCCAACACCCTGGAACCCAGCGGGACGGTGGTGGAAAATAACCTGTTCGATTCGACCTACACCTTACGCAAGGCGTACGCGTCGGCCATTATCGTGTCCGGCTGCGGCATAACCCTGCAAAACAACGAAATATGCAACGGCGCGCACGCGCTGATCCGCTTAAACGGCAAGAATCATACAATAGCCAACAATGAGATCCATCACGGCGTAACCTGGGCGGGAGATATGGCGGCGATCTATTGGGGCAGAACCCCGACGAGCATCGGCTATGAAATAACGAATAATTATTTCCATCATATCGGGACCTCGTTTGCAAACGGCTGGCAGCAATCCATTTTCTGGGATGACGGTTCTATCGGGCCTAAAATCGAGGGGAATATTTTTTACCAGGGAACATACTCCAAAGGTACGGGCGATCAAAAGAACTTTGCCATCAAAACCTATGGCGGCCAGTATGGCCTTGTCAAAAACAATATCTTTGTTGAAAACCCTTACGCCGTCCAATTTCAGGATTGGGGCGTGCGTTGGTGGCTTGCGCTGCGGGATAAAGAGCCATCCGCGGCATACAACTGGTGGAAATACTATGTCGGCAAGGGGCAGCTGCTGACACAGGCGCATAAAAAACAGTATGCGGGTACCCAGTGGGAGGACTATATTAATTCCATAGACCTGGCGCAGTATGAAGAAATAAAAGACCTCGACCCCAACAACGCCGGCGATTATGCCAAGCTTGTAGAGATTGCCCAGGCGAATTATGACCCCGCAACAAACAGCATGACCGATAATGTCATCATAAAATCGGCAAATTCCGGCCATGGCCTTTATCCGGATTCCGCAGGCACCGAGACCAACTCCTATCTTGCGACAACGGATATCCTCCCTTCCGGACATTCCATGTTTGTGGCGTACGGAGAGGATTTTGCGCTGACGCAGGAGGGATTGGCGGCGGTCAGAGAGAAGGCGCCGGATTTTAAAAACATCGATACAAGCCGGATCGGAATCCATGCGTATGAATCTTCGGGTATTACAAAAATCCCCGGCGGGTATGCGCCCTCTGTAAGCCATGCGGTGATGGAAGGCGAAAACAAGGAGGGCGGCCTCCTCACGGCCAAATATGATTTTGTAGACGCCGACGGCGACAGACAGGGCAACAGCGTCATCCAATGGTATACCATAGACGGTAACGGCGGGAAAACCGCCGTCGGACAGAGTGGTGCAAGGCTTTCGGTCACCCCGGTGCTGGTTGGAAAGGAGCTTGTTTATTCCGTCATTCCCGTCGATGAAAACGGGCGAACCGGCGAGGAAACATGGTCGGGCACAGTCCGGGTTCCCTTTGATATAGCTTTGGCCGAACAGGTGCTGGAAGACGCCCGAAAACAGGTCAGCGAAGCGGTGATCGGCACGGCGGAAGGAACCTATCCCCAGTCGGCGGTAAACGCTCTGAACAAAGCGATCGAAAAGGCAGTGAAAGCAATCGAAGAGGCAAACAGCCAGGAGGAGGTCGACCAGGCGGTGAAGGCGCTTGAAAAGGCGATACGGACCTTTGCCTCCAGCGTAAATAAGACGGCTTCGACGGTTTCCCCGAACCCCGGTCCCGCGCCTACAGTAACAGCCAGACCTGCCCCGGGCGGTGGATCCGGCAGTATCATAGGCGGCGGTAACAGCGGCGTTGATAACACAAATAATAATAAACCGCAAAGCAATGCACCGGCCTCCCGCTTTGCCGATATGGCCGGCCATTGGGCGGAGGCGGACGTGAATGAGATGGCGGAGAGGGGAATCGTGTCCGGCGTGACCGAAACGACCTTTGAACCCGACCGGCCCATTACCCGCGCGGAATTCGCCGCCCTGATTGCCCGGGCGCTGCACCTGACCGGCAATTCACCGGCAGGTTTTTCCGACGTGGCGTCCGGCGCCTGGTATGAACAGCCCGTCAATGCCGCCGCCAGCGCGGGGCTGCTCCAGGGTTACGGCGGTTATTTCCGGCCGGAGGATTTGATTACCCGGGAAGAAATGGCGGTGGTGGTTGTAAAAGCCCTTCTGTTCCAGAAAAAAGAAACCGTCCGGGGCCAGCTTGACCGGTTTGCCGACCGGGGCGAGATCGCAGAATGGGCGGCGGATTATGTAGACCAGGCTGTGAGCGTGGGATTGATCTCCGGCCTGACGGCGGACACCTTCGCTCCCAAAGAAAACGCGACCCGCGCACAGGCGGCGAGCCTGCTCAGGCGGCTGCTGGACAAATAGGCCTGTCCCCTGCCCGCCAGTCTTACAGTGGGTGTATCGCCTCGTCTCCTGCCGATATTTTTCAGAATGGGTTTGCAAATGGAAACGGATATGCTAGAATAAACATAGTATGTACCTCTCGGGATTTGCTGACGCAAACCCTGCCGGTGGAGATTTTGCTTCGCAAAACTCTTGCCTGTCTGAATGGAACCGGTGGTTTCCGGAAAGAATATTGGCCAAAAGGAGGCAATACCCATGTTTGACGTTGTTGCAGTCGGTGAGCTGCTGATCGATTTTACCCCGTTTGAAAAGGATGGAAAGACCGCGTTTGAGCAAAATGCAGGCGGTGCGCCGCCCAACCTTCTGGCGGCGGTGTCCCGCCTGGGCGGGAAGGGCGCCTTCATCGGCAAGGTGGGACAGGACGCGTTCGGCCGTTTTTTAAAAAAAATGCTGGAGGATTTTCGGATCGATACCAGCGGGCTTTTGCAGTCGGATGACCCGACAACGCTTGCGTTCGTCCACCTTGCGCCGGATGGGGAGCGGGATTTCAGCTTTTACCGCCAAGACACGGCGGACGTGAAATTGTCGCCGGAGGAGCTTCCCCTGCGCCTTTTGGATCAAACAAAACTGTTCCATTTCGGTTCCCTGACCATGACCGCCGAACCGGCGCGGTCTGCGACAAAAAAGCTGCTTGCGTACGCCAGGAAAAAAGCGATCCCCATCTCCTTCGACCCCAACCTGCGCCCCTCTCTGTGGGACAGCCTGGAGACAGCGAAGGAACAGATGCTGTTCGGCCTTTCTTGTGCTGATATCGTCAAGGTGTCGGGGGAGGAACTGTTTTTCTTAACCGGGAGCAAAGATTTGGAGCAGGGCAGCCGGCTTTTAATGGAGCTAAGCGGCCGGCAGCCACAAGAGCACCCGCCTATACCGGCGCAGAGTAAGCAGCCGGTGTCAAAGCAGGGCGCGGCACAGTTTGTGTTAGTAACCTTGGGCAAAGACGGCTGCTTCTACCGCCGTGGGGAAGAGACGGGCGGCGTACCGTCGTTTCCGGTTCACGCCGTAGACGCCACCGGCGCGGGGGACGGTTTTTTCGGCGGCTTCCTGTATGCCTTTTTGCAATATGACAAGCCGTTGTCCGTCCTCAGCCGCGGAGAATTGGAGGATATCATCCGCTTTGCCAACGCCGTTGGGGCGCTGGCTGCCACAAAACGGGGCGGGATGGCGTCCATGCCTTCCATAGAGCAGGTTTCCTCGCTTGCTCCCCTGCCCCGCCGGGGCCGGGACGGCTGAATCGGCCCGGCGGGAATCCGGCTTTTCCCCGGTGCGGCCCTATCCTTCTTCCCCCGTGCGCTTGAGAAAGTCGAGCACGGCGCCGGCGATCTGCGGGAACGAGTCCGTCGGCAGCACGATATGTCCGCCCCGTTCCACACGCAGCATTTCCTTATATCCGGTTGCGTTTTGAAAGATATACCCGCCGCTTTTCGGCTTGACCACGTCGTCGTCCTGCGTCTGCACCACCAGCAGGGGGCAGTCAATCAGCCGAAACAGCGGCTTTGTTTTTTTCAGTATTTTTTCAAACTCCACCAGAGCGGAAACCGGCTTGTCGGTGCCGGAGTTGAAATATTTTTTGGCATAGACCCTGAAATCGCTTTTGAGGTTCTCCATAATCTTGATCAGATTCCAGTAATACACCGGCGTGTTGACCGTGACCAGTGAGTGGTAACGGTATTTTTGGTAAAGCTGGGTGGCGATCAGCCCACCCATCGAAAATCCGATCACCGCAACCTCGTCGCACTCTTTCCGCAGGCCGCAATAGGCCTCGTCAGCCGAGGCAATCCATTGCTGGTAGGTGGATTTCGCCAGATCCGCCTTGGTGCCCTCGTGCCCCGCCAACAGCGGCATGGCCACCGGATACCCTCGAACTTTAAAAAAATCGTACAGTGGACTCACCTCGTAGCGCGCGCCGGCAAAACCATGGATCAATAAAACGCCCGTCATTTTTGCTTACCTCCATCTTGTTTATTTCCCGGGAAATATAGTCCGGTCAACTTACTGTTGCGCACCAGCGGACCCCTTCCCCGCCACGTAAACGGATACTCCTTGTATTTTTTCAAAAACCCCCGGTTCGACAACGCTTCGATCCCCTCAAAAGAGGTCAGCGTAAGCCCATAAAATTCCCGAATCGACGTTTTTGGAATCCCCTTGTTTTTGGGACAAACCGCCTGGCATACATCACAGCCCCAGACAGAGCCCGCCCGCCGCACCAGTTCCTCCTCTTCCCCGGAAAGCTCTTTTTTTTGGGTCAGGTGGGAAATGCAGCGTGAAAAATCCATCGGCGACAAAGCCCCGCCGGGACAGGCCCGGATGCAGGCCGTGCAGTCCCCGCACCCATCCGGGATACACGCTGTGGTCAAACGCTCCGCCGCGCCATCCTCCCTTCCGGCGTCAGACGGATCGACCGTCGTGTCCAAACAGTCCAACAGCAGTACGCCGATAAAGACATAGGAGCCATAGACAGGGTGAATCAGGCAGGCATTTTTCCCAATCCATCCAAGACCCGCCAGATACGCCAGCCGTCGTTCCGGCAGTTGGCCGGAATCCGCAAAGATCTGGCAATCCTCCCCGGTAAAATCCGCGATTTTTTGTAAATAGCCCTTCGCCACCCTGTGATAGTCCGGGATCCGCGCGTAGCGCGCCATGGGAAAGGGCGGCAGCTCTCCGGTATAATAAGGGAACAGGCAGACAAACGCACGCCTCCCCTCCCATGCGGCAAAGCCGCAGCAGGAAAGACCCAGCTCCCCGGCAAAGTTTATGATTTCAGAATTTGTTTTCATCCTTCTCACCTGTCTTATAGTATAACATATCCGGCCTCCTGATGCATCCCTCCATGGAGATTTTTCAGAATGGGTTTGCAAATGGATAAGAATATGCTATAATAAACACGACAGAGGAAAAAACAGACTGTCGAAAAGCCCACTTCTATCAGCGGAAGGTATGGAAACGAAGAGTTTCCATGCCGTTCGAGCAGGCGGATTCATTCCGCCGAAGCGGGCCGGAAAGTCCGTTGATTCAAGGCTTCATAGACTTTCTGCATAGTTGAATCAGCGGCGCTTTCTACGACCAGTTTTCAAAAAAATGCTTGCATTTTTTTGAGCGTGTCGACTTTATCGACACGCTGAAAAAGCCATAGGCTTTTTAACCCATACCAAATTGTGAGGAGCAACCCCAATGAAATTGAGATGTTTGATCCTGTCCGTCTGCCTGTTGCTTTTGACGGTATCCTGTGGCAAATCGGCGCCGCAGGTCCGGTCGGATAACCTGAATACCGAGAGCATTCGGGCGGCACTGGTGACAAACGGGGAGGACGTCAATGACAATGAGAACGACACCGCCATCTGGAATGCGCTGGTGCGTGTGCAGGATGAGCTTGGCGTCGTCTCAAGCTACGTCATTCCGGAGGAAACCGATAAAAAGGGATACCAAAAGGCGTTTGACAGCTGCTATAAGGATGAGCACAACTTTATCTGGATGAGTGAAACACCCGCGCTGGACGAACTGTTGGACAGCAGCCGCAAGCATCCCGGGATCGGCTATGCCGTGGTTGGAATGCGCAATCCCGACCCGGACAAATATCCCAACGTGACCGGCGTGCTGTTCCGCGAGCCGGAGGGAGCCTTTGTTGCCGGCTACACAGCCGCGGCTGCGGGCAATAGCGGCACGGTGGGCTTCATAGGCGGCGATAAGGAGGATAAGGATTGCCTGTACGCCTTCAAGGCCGGTGCGGTGCTGGGAGGCAAGGAAGCGGGCAAGGGTGAGATAAAGGTGCTGGAGGATACCATTAAGGCAGGCAGTGATAAGGCCTATCAGATTACGAGCGAGCTCTGTCAGGATGGGGCGGACGTTGTGTTTTCCATGGCGGTCAATGCCGACCCGTTGGTCTTAAAAGCCACGTCTGACGCGGGGGCGAAGTTCATCAGTACAAAGCTGTATAAGGACCAGCCGGCTGTGCTGATGACGGTGGCCAACCGGGTGGACAATGTGGTGTATACCGTCATGAAGGACTATTTAAGCGGAAAACGTGTGAATAATATCCACTTCGGCTTGTCCGACGGGGGGATTAAGCTGGCTTTCCCGGCGGATGACAGCAAGCTTCAAAAGCAGGCTGAGGCGGTGCGGGACAGAATCATAAGCGGTGAGATCAGCGTACCGGTGGATAAAAAGGGCTATAACCAGTTTGTGGACGGCCTGTAAATCGAGTCAGGAGGCAACCATGTCGGCGATGAAACTACATAATGCGCAGGGAGGCGTGACTTGCGTTTCCAATGTTTTTATAGAGGAATACCTTCCGGCCGCGAACGCGACCTTTGTGAAGGTCTATTTGTATGCCCTGCATTGCTGTGAAACCGCCCGCGCGGTCACAAACGGGGAGATCGCCCGGATTTTGGGCATACTGGAGTCGGATGTGATAAATGCCTGGAAGTACTGGCAGGAGGCCGGTGCCGTGTCGCTGCTTGGGCAGGGGGACGGGATCGAGGTCGTGTTTTTGCCTCTTACGGGCATACAGGCAAAGAGCAGGGAGCCGGAGAAGGTTGGCATAGCCGGCGTACCTCCATTGACGGACGGGGATTCTATGCCGGATGGGATGTCTATGACACCCGGGGCGGCTGAACCCGCGCCGCCGGCGGACAGGCAAATCCAGGAGGCGGCCGGCGCGCAGGAGAAGGGGAAAAAACGGCCCGCCTACTCCCCCGCGCAGATCAACGATACCCTGCAAAGAAACCCTGAGCTTAAGGAGCTTTATACCTATGCCGAGCAGAAGATGGGGAACATTCTGAGCAATTCCGAAATCCGTACCCTGTATTCCCTGTATGACTGGTTGAAGTTGCCGGTCGAGGTAATCGTGATGCTGTTTGAGTACTGCGATTCGCTTGGCAAGCTGAACCTGCGCTATATCGAGAGGGTTGCGGTCTCCTGGGCGGACCAGGGAATCTTGTCGGTCGAGGCGGCGGAGGACTTTTTTCAAAAGAAAGAGCAGCAAAAGCAGCGCGCCGCGCAGTTTATGCAGATGAGTGGGCAGGACCGTGCCCTGACCGAACGGGAGCAGCAATATCTGGACGGATGGGCCGGGAAATTTGATTTTTCGGTCATTCAGGTTGCCTATGAGCAGATGATTTTAAATATCGGAAAGATTTCCTTCCCTTATATGGACACAGTCCTTGCCAATTGGGAGAAAAAAGGGGTCGCCACTGCGGCGGATGCGGCCAAAGAGGTGGAAGAATACCGCAGCGGCAAGCAGCAGCCGAAGAAGACCCGTTTCAATAATTTTGAGCAGAACGACTACGATATTTCGCAGCTGGAGCAGGCCGCGCTGGAAAAACGAATGAACGGCGGAAGCTGAGAGAGGGGGCGCTGGAATGGAGATACCCGTACACCATAAAATTGAACAGGAATACCAGGCTATCCGTCAGGAGAATGAGGAGCTGCGGCAGAAACGCCTGCAGGAGGTTTACCTGCGGCTGCCCCGTGTCAGGCAGATCGATGAGGAAACCGTCCGGCTCAATGCCGCTATGGCGCGGGAGCTGTTTTCCGGTGGGAAAGGGAAAATGGAAACCGCCCGCAGCCAGGTGAAATCATTGCTTGCAGAGCGCAAGCGGTTGCTGACGGGCGCGGGATATGATGAGAACCATACTGCCGTGATCTATACCTGTCCGCTCTGTCAGGACACCGGCTATATCCGTACCAAACCCTGCCGGTGTTACCGAGAGAAGCGTCTCAAGTACCTCTATGAGTATGCCAATATCTCCCCTGTCATGCAGCAGCAGTCGTTTGACAGCTTCCGGTTCGATTACTATTCTAAAAAGGCGGCCCGCGGCGTTGCCCCATTCGATAATGTGCGTTCGATCTACCAGACCTGCCGGGATTTTGCGGAGAAAAAGGAATGCAGGCAGGGAAAAAATTTGTTTCTGTATGGCCCGGCCGGAATCGGCAAGACCTTTCTGTGCAGTTGCATTGCCAAGAAACTTCTGGAGCAGGATGAGTTTGTGTTTTACCAGTCGGCCTATAAGATCTTTTCCTCGATGGAGGAATTCAAGTTTAAATACCAGGGCGACAGCGCGCTGGAGCGTGTGATCAAAATGCTGTATGAAACGCCGGTGCTGATCATCGACGACCTTGGCACCGAGTTTATCACCTCCTATACCAGCGCGGCTCTTTTTGACATCCTTAATTCCCGTCTGATGAACAAAAAAAGCACCGTCATCAGCACCAACCTGTCGATGAACGATCTGGGCAAGCTGTATTCGCCGCGTGTGCAGTCGCGCATTTTGGGGGAATACACCCTGCTGAAATTTGACGGGACGGATATCAGAAAGCAAAAATTGCTGGACTAAAGGGGTGTTACAGTGAAACGGGTGACCATACGTGAGGTAGCGGACCGGGCCGGCGTAAGTATCGGGACGGTCTCTTTTGTTTTAAACGACACCAAAAACCAAAGCATATCGGAGGAAACGCGCCAAAAGGTATTGCGGGCCGCCACGGAGCTGCGGTATACCCCCAACGCAATTGCCAAAACCCTGCGGAGCAAAAAGAGCATGGCGCTGGCGGTCGTGAGCTATCTGGGTGTGTCGCAGGGGGTTTTCGGCGAGATCCTTGAGGGGATTTATGAAATATGTGAGCAACAAGGCTATGCGCTGGTGCTTTGTCCCGTCAGGGATGATCCTTATGCCTTTTGCAGCCTGTACCGCCAAAGGCGGGTGGACGCGGCTGTGGTCATCTGCCCCAACGGTACCGGGATCCCGTTTGATGAGGCGGGAAACGTCCGTGCGGTGCAGGAGCTTGGCATGCCGGCCGTGCTGGTCAACAGCAGCGGGCAGACTCCCCTGCCCTGTGTCGATTTTGATTTTTACAGCTGCGGTTATCAGGCCACGCGTTACCTGCTCGAGGCGGGGTATCAAGAGGTGGTGTATGTCGCGCCGGACGAGGGGGAGTACAAAAACCTTGCCCGCCAGGCTACAGAGCGCCAGCGGGGATTTTGCGACTGTATGCGGGAATTTCAAAAAAATCCGGATTCGGTCTTGACACTAAAACGATTTAGTGATACAATGGCGGCAGGAAAACGGTATCCGGCTGTGGTGGTGAATAAGCTGAGCTATGCCTTTGAGGTCTATAAGCTGTGTATGGAAATGGGGATCCGGGTCGGAACGGATTTGGCCATCACCTGTGCGCATTATGACCCTGAAATCCGGTTTTTGTACCCGTCCATCACCTGTGCCCGCCTGCCCTTTGGCGAGATCGGGCGGCGTGCGGCGGCCGCCGCGCTTGACTTGGCGGACGGCAAGCCCGCGCCGGTCAAAACAGCCCTGCCATCTGAGATACAAAAGGGAGATTCGGCGTAAGCCGCAACCGTGCCGGGAGGAACCGTTATATTTTTTTATCCATTACTAAAACGATTTAGTATCAAATCGGGAAATATCCCGTGAATAAAAAAGGAGCGGTAGTATGGACAGTTTCAAGCAAAAAATCCAGGCGTTTGCCAGAGAGAATGGAATCGACCTGATCGGGTTTGCCCCCGCCGAACGGTTTGAGGGGCAGGATGAACGGTACAACCCCTTGAGCATTTTTCCGGAGGCCAACACGGTCATCCTGCTGGGCAGGCGGATTACCCGCGGGACATTGCGCGGCGTGGAGGAAGGCAGCAGCTTTTATGATTACCAGCTGTTTGGCCGGTCGTGGCTGGAGGACGAGTTTATCTCGCAGTCCTGTTACGATGTCACGCGGTTTATTGAGGACGCGGGCTACGAGGCAGTACCCGTCTTCCCCAACCCAAAAGAAACCTATGGTATGGGTGTACCGGTGGACCCGGGCCGGCCGGCCCCCAACGTCGCGCCTGATTTCGCTTACGCGGCGGTTGCATGTGGCCTTGCCGAGATCGGCTTAAACGGTGAAATACTCACCCCGCAGTTCGGTACCCGCCAGCGGTTTCAGATGATTATTACCGACGCCGTAATCGAGCCTGACCCGCTTTTGGAGAAAGCGGTGTGCGACAAATGCGGGCGGTGCGCTGCTGTCTGTCCGCTGGGGGCGGTTGACAGTATACATACCAAAACGGTTGAGGTCTGCGGTAAGCAGATGGAGGTTGCGGCGATCGATTATGACCTCTGCCGATCCTGTAAAAACGGGGCGCAGCCAAACCGCCTGCATCCAGAGGCTGAACCCGACCGGATCGCGGCGCTGTGCAACCGCACCTGCCTGTGCCATCTGGAGGAGGAGAAACGGGTGTCCAACCTGTTTGAAAACCCGTTCCGCCAATCCCCGGCCTGGGCGAAGGATATCTACAACAAAAACGTGGAAGTCCAGTAAGGGGGTGGAGCGAATGAAACTGACGTCCCAAATGATTAAAGAAAAAGCAGAGCAGCTGGGCATTGACGCGGTTGGGATCGCCGACATCGGCCGGTTCTCCGAAGCGCCCGCGCTGATGAATCCCGCCAACTACTTTCCGGGCGCGAAAAGCGTTATAGTGGTGTTGATGCGGATTCCGCGCGGGAGCTACCGGGGGATTGAGGAGGGCACCCATTGGCATAACTATACCTTTTATTCCTATAACCGCTTAAACAGCCAGTTCCGCCCGCGCCTGTCCTACGCGCTCTCCTGCTTTATCGAGGATCACGGTTATGAAGCGGTTCCCCACTATCCGGCCGTGCCGGAGCGCTCGCCTACCCGTGAGCCGGTTGCACCGGGTAAGCTGCCGGGCGATATCATCTGTAACATCCGTCTGCTCGGTGTGGGGGCGGGCTTGGGCGAAATGGGCCATGCCAAGGTGTTTTTGAACAAACGCTTCGGCCCGCGGGTTCGGCTGGGCTGTATCCTGACCGACGCTGTACTGGAACCCGATCCGATTGTGGAGCCGGGCAGCATCTGCACCCGCTGCGGACGCTGTGTGCGGGAATGCCCGGGCGGCGCGGTGCCGCCGGTGAACGGGGAGAAGATCAGCGTCAATATCGGCGGGCAGGCCATCAGCTGGGGCAATGTGCACATGGGCAAGTGTACCCTTACCCACCATGGCATGAACAACGTCGCCTCCCCTTTCCTCAAAAAGGATATGCCCAACCTGGAGCTGGACGTTGCCAACACCGAGATCACCGAGGAGGAGGCATACCGCATCTGCTATCCCTTAGCCGGCGCCCAGTGGACGAACACCGTCTATGACCAGGGCGACAGCTCTATCCTGAAGTATTATCACTATGTCAAAAGCCATACCGGTTACTTTGCCGTATGCGGGGCCAAAGGCTGTATCCGGGCCTGCATGGACCAGCTGGAAAAAACCGGCCGGATCGAAAATACCTTCAAAAACAAATTTTATAAAAAGCCGTCCTGGAAAATTTCCTATCGAAAGGAAAAGCAGACCGGGGCGGTCAATCCATACCGCGAGGCGTATCTGGACGAACGGTATCCGGGCCTCCGCGCGGGCGAACAACAGAAGATTTAAACGTGCCGGGGAAGAAATCCTTCCCCGGCTAAATTTTACACAAAAACCGTTGCGCACGTTCCTCATCCGTGATATGATACAAGGAGTAAGATTAGGAGGAAGAGTATGAGAAAAACAAAGATCATCTGTACCCTGGGGCCCGCGACCGACACGGAACAGACCATGCAGGAGCTGATCCTGGCGGGGATGAACGTGGCGCGGTTCAACCTGTCCCACGGGAGCCATGAGGAGCATAAAAAGCGGCTGACCATGTTAAAGGCGGTGCGCAAACGGCTGAACCTGCCCATCGGTGCGTTGCTGGATACAAAAGGCCCTGAAATCCGGCTGGGCAATTTTAAAGGCGGACGGGCGGAACTGAAAAAGGATGAGATTTTTACCCTCACCACCCGTGCGGTGGAAGGTGATACTACCATGGCGTCCATCTCTTATCCGGGGCTGGTGGACGATATCAAGACCGGTACGACCATTCTGCTGGACGACGGTCTGATCGGACTGACAGTGCTCAGCTTCGATCAGGATGATATCGTCTGCAAGGTGTTAAACAACGGCGTCATCTCGGACAAAAAGGGGATCAATGTGCCCGGCACCCGCCTGTCTATGCCGTTTATCAGCCCGAAGGATAAGGAGGATATCATCTTCGGCATCAAAAACGGTTATGATTTTATTGCCGCGTCGTTTACCCGCTGTGCGGACGATATTTTGCAGATCCGCAAGTTATTGGAGGAATACGACTGCCATACCATCAACATCATCGCCAAAATCGAGAATATGGACGGTGTGGAGAACATCGACGAGATCCTGCGCGTGTCCGACGGTGTGATGGTGGCGCGTGGCGATATGGGGGTGGAAATTCCACTAGAGGATGTACCGGTGCTGCAAAAAATGATTATCAAAAAGGCGTATAACGGCGGCAAGCAGGTGATTACCGCGACCCAGATGCTCGATTCCATGATGAAAAACCCGCGTCCTACCCGCGCGGAGGCAACCGACGTGGCCAATGCCATTTACGACGGCACCAGCGCGATCATGCTCTCCGGCGAGACGGCGGCGGGCTTGTACCCGGTCGAGGCGGTGCGGACGATGGCGCGGATCGCGGTGAGCGCGGAGCACGATATTGACTATATTAAACGCTTCAAGCTGCGTGAGATTGACAACGCGCACGACGTAACCAACGCGATTTCGCACGCGACCTGCACCACCGCCCACGACCTGGCGGCCTCGGCGATCGTAACGGTGACCAAGTCCGGGCGCACCGCCAAGATGATTTCCAAATACCGTCCCCTCTGTCCGATCATCGGCTGTACTACCTTTGAGCATGTTTACCGGCAGTTGAACCTGTCATGGGGCGTCACGCCGCTTTTGATACAGGAGATGGATGATACCGATGCGCTGTTTGAGCATGCCGTCGAGTCGGCGGAAAAAACGGGGATCGTCTCCCAGGGTGACCTGGTGGTGATTACAGCGGGCATTCCGCTTGGCATCTCCGGCACCACCAATCTGATGAAGGTGCATGTGGCGGGGCATATTCTGGTGTCCGGTTCCGGCATCACTCAGCGGACGGCCTGCGCCAGCCTATGCGTCTGCAAGACCGAGGAGGAGGCGTTGTCCGAATTTCACGATGGCGATATCCTGGTGATCCCCCAGACCTCAAACGCCATCTTCCCGATCCTAAAGAAAGCGTCTGGCATCGTAACCGAGGCGGGCGGTTTAAATTCCCACGCGGCGGTTGCGGGGTTGGCGATGGACATTCCGGTTATTGTGGGTGCCCAGAATGCGACGAAGGTGTTAAAGTCCGGTGCGGTCGTGACGCTCGACGCGACGCGCGGCATCGTCTCCTGCAACGAACGGTAGGACAGTTTTTAAGGTATACCGCCATGTTGACAGGAAAAATTAAAATGAATCGTTATAAAATACACGCCCCTGCATCCAAGATGCAGGGGCGTGTAATCTGTTATTGACCTTGTACGATCTCCGGCCCGCTTATGGTGTGCTGTTCCTTAACCATGTTATAGAAATTGACATAGGTCGCGTACATGTATGGTTCGACATACAGCAGCAGGATGCCGAAGGTCAGGCTGCACAGAATCATCCAGCCGAGGAAGGACAGCATTAGCACGAACAGATCCAGCTTGTGTCCATCCATGATCCGCTTGCTTTCGTTGAGCGCCTCCAGAGCCGTCATCTCCGGATGCTCCGCCAGGATGTAGAACGACATCGAATAGGAGAACGACTTGACAATGCCCGGTACGACCAGCAGCAGGCTCCACAGGAAGGTAAACACCGAAACCAGAATGTACAGTAGCAGTGCCTTTCCAAAATACTGAAAGCCATGGAACATCTCCTCATAGCTTGGCTTTTCGTAGTGTGCAAACCTCTGGTATACCATAATGACGCCCAGAGCCAGTGACGGTGCGGCTAAGAAAACCAGGATTCCGCCGATAAAGGGCACGAATACCAGCAATGATATCGCCACCATCGTCAGCAGGACCCCGATTGCCAATCCGTAGTTCCCTTTTAGCTGTTGCTTTGCGTCCATCTTCAGTTCTGCTCTTGTTTTCATCGTTTCAAACCTCCTATAACGATATTTTCGCACAAATTATAACGGTATCTATACTATATATATCGGTGAATCGGCCGGATAGAACCGGATCAAACCAATTTTTTGATTAAATCCTCCCGTTCGCCGTACACCAGGTCGATTGGAGGCAATTCAATCATAGTGTAGCAGCCCGGTTGCTGCTTCATGGCGGCGCGGGCGCACCCGACCAGAATCTGGGCGGTGAGTGCGGGGTTGTTGATCCGCATGTTATATTCAAACATCTGGTTTTGCGTGGTGCCGGATACCCCCTTGCGGGTGATGTTCACGCCATGTCCCATATCTTTAAGAACATCGACCGAATCGACGGCGATCACATGGGTCTCGTCGTGCGCGAAATAATCATCCGCGAGAATGCGTTTTTCCACATCGGCAAACGCCGCGCCTTCCTCCAGTTCGATGTAGAGCATCCGTTTGTGGATGCCCGTTCCCATTGGAATGGTCATCGAAAGCGCTTCCCGCACCCCGTCGATCGACTTGGCGGCGGTGGAATGGCCCATGCTCATGCCGGGGCCGAAGTTGGTGTAGGTGATCCCTTTCGGCGCCATGGCCAACAGCAGGGTGCGTACAACCGAGTCGCTGCCCGGATCCCAGCCGGCGGAGATGACCGAAACCGTCCCGTTTTGTTTGCCGGTCTTGTCCAGGCGGCATTTCAGGTCCCAAATCTGGCCATGGATATCAAAGCTGTCCACCGTGTGAATCCCCATGGCAAGATACTCCTGCGCATATTGTTCGGTTTGGCGGGTCGGGGCGCAGAGGATGGCAACGTCGACCTTCCCCAGCTCTTTGATATCCGTAACCATGGGAATCCCGTTGATCGGATCGCCGGCAGTCCGCCGCACAATCCCCGCGAGGGTAAAGTCCGGTGCGGCCTGCACCGCCTCCACCGCATATTTTCCAATGTTGCCGTAACCGACAACCGCCACATTAATTTTTTTCATACAATCACTCCGTTTCCGCCGCAAATTGCGGCTTATTTTATCGTTTTATTCATATGCTTTCAATCGCCAAAGGAAAGCGCAACCGCCTGCCCTGCCCGGCCTGTGACAGGGACGGACACACCACCGCAGGACACCGTAAACGGCCCGTCGAGCGACGGGAGCACCCTGACCTGCACACGGCCTTCTATGTTTTCTGCCTTGCCCGCAGCGGGTACGGCCTGCCGTCCGTCCGTGTCCTCCCCGATGCATGGGCCGCCCCATGCAATGTCCACCGTGTATCCGCCGCGCGCGCGCAGCCCAGTGACCCTGCCCTGCTTCCAGCCCAAAGGCCGCGCGGGAAGAATGTCGATCAGCGTCCCGCCTTGCTCGCCTTCTGTCCGCCTGTGGCTGTGCAGAAGCATCTCCGCGATGCCCGACACCCCGCCGAAGTTGCCGTCGATCTGAAACGGCGGGTGCGCGTCGAACAGGTTGGGATAGGTGGAGCGGGTCAGCAGGGTCTTTAAAAAGCGGCAGGCGTTTTCTCCGTCGCATAGCCTTGCAAACACGTTGATAATCCAGGCGCAGCTCCAGCCGGTGTGTCCGCCGCCGTTTTTCAAACGGTGATCAAGCAGCTTCCGCCCGGCCTCCACCCATTCGGGTCCCTCACGGAACAGCACGTCGGAGGGATAGATGCCAAACAACGGGCTGATGTGCCGGTGGCCCGGTTCGGCTTCAGGGAGTTCCCCGTTCCATTCCAATAGCTGCCCATAGCTTCCCGTTTGAAAGGGGCGCAGGCGTTTGTAAGCGTCTGCGACACGCACGGCAAATTCCCTGTCGGAATCCAGAATCTCACACGCTTCCATGCAGTTAATAAACAGGTCGCGGATAAGGCTCATGTCCATTGCGCTGCCGCTTGTCACAAAGCAGGTGTTCCCTTCCTGGTCAAAAAAGGCGTTTTCAGGCGAGGTGGATGGGTTTGTCGCCAGATATCCGTCCGGTTCTTCCGTCAGAAAATCGAGGATAAATACCGCCGCCTCCCGCATGAGGGGGTATGCGGTATCCCGCAGATAATCTTTGTCCATCGTAAAGCGGTAGTGGTCATAAAGGTTGCTGCAAATCCACACCGCCGCCATCGGCCATACCGCCCAGCGCGCCTGCCCGTCGGCCGGGTCGGTCTTGCCCCACAGGTCGACGTTGTGGTGTACCACGAACCCGTTGCAGCCGTAATACTCCCGCGCCGTCTTGCGCCCCGGTTCCACCAGCCCGCCCAGCAGGTCGGCAAGCGGGGAGAAGCAGTCGGACAGGTTCGCCACGTCGGCCGGCCAATAGTTCATCTCAGTGTTGATGTTGGTGGTGTAATTGGAGTTCCACGGCGGCTTGGGCTTCCAGTTCCAAATACCCTGCAGGTTTGCCGCGCGCGTCCCCTCGCGGGAGCAGGAAGCCAGCAGGTAGCGCCCGAACTGGTAATACAGCGCGTAGAGGGCGGGATCGTCCGCCCCGTTTTTGAGGGCCTCCAGCCGTTCGTCGGTGGGCAGGTCAGGTTCCGCGCCCAAATCCAGTGCAGACCGTGACAGCAATTCCTGAAAATCCGCGATATGTGCCTGTTTGACCGCTTCATACCCCTTTGCGGCCGCCCTTCGTACTGTTTTCAGGCAATTCTCAGCCGGGTCATCGCCGTAAAACGAGGTCGCGCAAGCGATATACAAGGTAACTTCCCCTGTCCCATCGATGGTGAGTCCGCTGTTTGCAGCATAGCCGCCGGTCACAGCGTTGTCCTTCCCTGCCCTACCCGGCCTGTTTACCGGGACATATCCGGCGTCCCAGTCGACCCGCCCGTCGGTCTCAGCCAAAACCGCTGCGCAGAAGGTAAGCCCCTGCGGCGGGTCAAAATAGATATGGCTTTGCTCCTCCTCCAGACGGGAATGGCTCAAAACAAAGTCCGGCGCACGGCCCTCCAGCAGCAGAACTCCGTCCCGCCAGGTAAGAGTGTGCCGCAGCACGCTTTCCAGCCGGAGGGAGAAGGCTAACTCCTCCCCCGTCAACCGTACCGCGATCACACGGTCGGGAAAGCTTGCAAACATTTCCCGCCGGTACTTTCCGCCGCCCTGCCCATACTCCACAGAGACGGTCGCGGTATCCAGATCGAGTGTGCGGCGGTAACTGTTGCTGGTTCCCTGCCCGTTCCTCTCCAAAACGAGGTCGCCCAGCGGCAAAAACGCACCCGCGTCCTTGCCGAGGCACCTTGCCTCAAGCAGCGTCTGGGCATTGTAATACTGCCCGTCCCTTACAAGCTCCCGCACCCGCGGGAGGTAAGCCGCCGCCCCGCTATTGCCGACGGGTTTGCCCGGGCCGGACCAGAGCGTGTCCTCGTTTAAAGAGATCCGTTCCTGCTCCACGCCGCCGAACACCATGCCCCCTAAGCTCCCGTTCCCGATCGGGAACGCCTCCTCGTGTACCCTTGCCTCCTGCCGATACCAAACCTTCATAGCAACACGGCCTTTCGGTTAAAATAAAAATCCTTCCATTATCTTACCGTCTGGAAGCCTATTTTGCAATAGGTTTACATGATAAAATTAACCGGCCAGCCACTTTTTTTCTTGCATAATTTGAACAGAAGTGGTACGATACAAGCAAAGATAAAACGAAGGGGGTCAAATAAATGAAGAATATTCCACAGGTCAAGCTGGGGATCGTCGCCGTCAGCCGCGACTGTTTTCCCGTTACCCTGAGCGAATCGCGGCGTAAGGCGGTCGCGGCCTGCTGCGAGGGATTGTTTGAGGCAAAAACGGTGGTGGAGAATGAAACCGACGCTATGCGCGCGCTGGAGGAGCTGCGGGATGCGGGCGTGAATGCCCTGGTCGTCTATTTGGGCAATTTCGGGCCGGAGGGGCCTGAGACCATGCTGGCACAGCGCTTTGACGGCCCATGCATGTTTGTCGCGGCGGCAGAGGAATCCGCAGACAACTTGATCGGCGGACGGGGGGACGCGTTTTGCGGCATGTTAAACGCCTCCTACAGCATCGGCCTGCGCGGCCTGACGCCTTACATACCAGAGTATCCCGTCGGCACGGCGGAGGAGATTGCGGAGATGATCGCGGATTTTGCGGATATCGCCCGCGTGTATATTGGGGTGAAAAACCTGAAAATATTCGGCTTTGGGCCGCGCCCGCAGGATTTCATTGCCTGTAACGCGCCGATCAAGCCGCTTTTCGATCTGGGCGTGGAGATCATGGAAAATTCCGAGCTGGACCTGTTTGAAGCGTTCCATAACCATGCGGACGACAGCCGGATCGGCGCGCTGGTCAAAGAGATGGAGGAGGAGCTGGGCGGCGGCAACGCCTATCCGGGTATTTTGCCAAAATTAGCGCAGTATGAGCTGACCCTGCTCGACTGGTATGAGGAAAAGAAGGGTGCGGCAAAGTATGCCGTGTTTGCGAATAAATGCTGGCCGGCGTTCCAGACCCAGTTTGGGTTTGTGCCCTGCTATGTCAACAGCCGCCTGGCCGCGCGCGGCATCCCGGTGGCGTGTGAGACCGATATTTATGGCGCGCTGAGCGAATATATGATTACCTGCGCCACCAGGCAACCCGCTACTCTGCTTGATATCAACAACTCGGTGCCGCGTGACCTGTATGAGGCAAACCGGACGGCGTTTGGGCAATATCGGCTGGACGACCTGTTCATGGGCTTCCATTGTGGCAATACTGCAAGCTGCCTGCTCAAAAATGCTTCGATGAAGTACCAGCTAATCATGAACCGTGGCTTAGAGGATGGCGGCGAGCCGGACATTACCCGCGGCACGCTGGAGGGTACGATCCGAAGCGGGGATATTACCCTGTTCCGGCTTCAATCGTCGGCGGACGCGACCTTGCACAGCTATGTGGCACAGGGCGAGGTGCTCGACGTCGATCCGCAGTCCTTTGGTTCCATCGGCGTGTTCGCCATCGACCAGATGGCGCGGTTCTACCGTCACGTTTTGATTGCCAAGCACTATCCGCACCATGCGGGAGTGGCCTTTGCCCATGCGGGCCGGGTGCTGTTTGAGGCGGTGAAGCTGCTTGGCGTAACAGACATCGCCTATAACCAAAAGCATCCCTATCCAGGCGAGAATCCGTTTTAACTGTTTCAACCAAACGCCCCTGTCGTGAACTTTCACGACAGGGGTGTTTTTTTACCTTTTGTGACAAAATTGCACATAAAACATTGACAAAATTATGAATATATCATACAATTAAACTGATATTTGTAAAAAATAAGTATAAATGGTTAAAAAATAATAAAAATACAAAAAAGAGGGGGATTTAAAAATGTTTGTAAGAAAGAGGCTTTGCCGTATCCTGTTGCTA